>NZ_JBSFMM010000150.1:0-27572 GCF_053599555.1 Streptomyces sp. NPDC000941 | reverse complement strand
GCCCGGATGGCCGGACCGTGCACTGCTCGCTGCCCTGTCCCGACTGCTCCCCCGCGCCCTGCGCGAACACCGGATCGTCTCACCGCGCACCCTGCTGGCCTGGCACCAGCGTCTGGTGAAGCAGAAGTGGACGCAGTCGCCGTCTACCGGGCGGCCTCCGCTGCCCGAGGAGATCCGCGACCTGATCATCCGGCTCGGCACCGAGAACTCCCGATGGGGATTCCGGCGCGTGCACGGCGAACTGCGCCGCCTCGGGTACAAAGTCAGCCCCGCCACCGTCCGTCGGGTGCTGCGTGCTGCCGGTCTCGGTCCCGCGCCGCGCCGCCAGCCGGCGCGCGGTGAGTGGGCTGCCTTCCTCAAGGCCCAGGCCAACGGCCTGCTCGCCACCGATCTCTTCCATGTCGACACCATCAGCCTGCAGCGGCTCTACGCACTGTTCGTCATGGAGGTGCATACCCGCACCGTCCATATCCTCGGCGTCACCGCTCACCCCACCGCCGCATGGGTCACTCAGCAGGCCCCGGCAGTTCCTGTGGCAACTTGGTGAGCACGCATCAGAATTCACTCACCTCATCCGCGACCGGGACGCGAAATTCACGGCCGCTTTCGACGCCGTGTTCGCCAGCGAGGACATCACTGTGACCAAGATCCCTCCACGCAGCCCCAACTGCAACCCACACGCAGAACGCTTCATCCGCTCAGCACGGGAGGAATGCACTGACCGTGTCCTGCTCTTCGGCCGTGGTCACGCCGAGAAAATCCTCCACGACTACGCACACCACTTCAACAGCCACCGACCCCACCAAGGCCGAGACCAGCTGGCGCCCAGCGACAACCCGAACGTCATCCCCCTGCCAGCAGCCAGGATCAAACGCCGACAAGCCGTCGCCAGCCTCATCAACGAGTACCACCGAGCCAGCTGACCATAGGAAAAATCCCAGCTCACAATCGGTGAAGCCTTTTTGAAGCGCTACGGTCACCAATCCGCGCAAATTGGCCCCGAATTGTGAATCAATAATCGTTTTACTCATGGAAAATCCCGCAACATCGAAGAGTGGGAGTTGCCGCGAGGGCACGATAAAGCCTCGAAAGCGGGCAAGAAGTAACAGTAGTGATGTTGCCGCAAATACACCGGGAAGCGATGTCGAGGCTACCCCTGGAGTGCCATTCGCTACCTTCTCTCGTATGTGCTTTCCTATGGTCGTCAACAACGATACCCAGGCCGATGACCTGGAGGCAAGGGGTGATGATCGCCACTTGTGGTGACGCGAAAGCGGAGAATAGCGTTCCGCTGGTTAGGTGCCTTAAGTCTTAGAGTCCAATGGCATCGGCGCCTCGCGCCGCGGGTGCTGCGGCCGCCCAACTCCGATACATGGGCGAGTCATCGATATCAACCCGTCGCGTGGAACGGACAACGTCGCTAAGGTGATCGTGCTCCTCCGGCCGAACAGTTCGAGGTTCCGTGGGACTGCGGACCAGCGTCGGCAACTTAGGGACCGCGCCGCCCGATCTGCGGGCGTGACAACTTCGAGTGCTCATAGGGGTATCGCGACGTAAGGGTGAAACTCATAGACCTCTAGACGACCTGCTCGCAATCGGGCTCTCTCGCCGAAAACTGGGACAACCGGGAAATCTGTATGGGATCGCCCCGCCGCCGCAGCCACTTGCGCGTGACGCTGAAAGAGAAGAGGAGTAGCACGTGCGGATCGGTGAAAACATCGCACGGAGCGCCGGGAAGCATCCGGCTGTGGCTCCGCCACAGTGCGTGAACCCCGCGATCGGGGTGCGTCCGGGGTCGCGGTCAAAGCGCTCGGTCGGCAGGTCGCTGAGCCCCGCCCGGCTGGTAACGCGGCGGTGCACGCCCCGCTCGCCGGGCGCATCGTGGAGAGGTCGATGCTCAACGGCACGATGATGGGCCATCGCAAGAACATGGAGGTGGCCCAGGTCATCACAAGCCCGCCCTCATCGTCATCGCCTGCGAGCCCCCCGCGTCGCGGCGTGTCAGGGACCGGGCGGGCTCAGAGGTTGAGACGCCAAATACCGGGCGATCGTGAGGTTCGGAAAAGCCTCGGAGTGGGTTCGCGCCTTTCATCTTCGGCGCCGGGACGCGATGGATCGTCCGCACGGCCAATGCTGTGGAATCGGTCAAGGTTGCAATTTTGAATCCGTAAGCTCCTTCAGTCGCTTCCGCAAGGAACAGGTTTTGGTTAAAGTGCGTCAGGCGGTGTGCTGACTGAAGTCGGCATCTCGCCCGTTCTGAACACGGCCATCCGATGCGTTCGGACAGCTTCGCTTATTCATGTCAATGACGTCAAGAAGGCGGGAAATTCGGGGCGAGCCGAGCCTGTCTGGAGCTCGGCCATTGCCCGCGCAGAATTGACGGGGCAGCTCTGAGGGTAGGTCAGCTTTTGTTCGGGGCATTGGCAAGTGCCGTATACGGGGAGGCTTGATTCAACTCATGTCACATGCGCGCAGTGGTGTCATTCGAAACGCCCGTCTCTTCGATCTTCCTCGGCTGATGGAGCTGGAAGAACTCTGCTGGGCCCAGGAGCTGCGGGTCTCCGAGCGGATCATCAGGCAACGGCTGTTATTCCACGCTGAGGGCCAGTTCGTCGTCGAATCCGAGGGGATGGTGTGGGGTGTTGTCTACTCGCAGCGCATCCGCAATATTGAGGACATCCTCTCCGTGAACTTCGACACGGCGGACCGCCTGCACCGGCCCGACGGTCCCATCGCCCATGTGCTCGCCCTGAATGTCGACCCCGGAAAGCAAGGCTTCGGCTACGGTGACGTGCTGCTGGAGCACCTGCTGACGCAGTGTCAGGATGAGAAGGCCGTGGAGGCGGCTGTAAGCGTGATCCGCTGCCGCGACTTCGAGCGACACCCGGGGTTCGAACTTCGCGAGTACATACACGCTACCAATGCGCAGGGCCACTGCTTGGACACAGCTTTGCGTATGCATCAACTGCATGGGGCCCAGATTCGGTGCCTCGTCCCTGGGTATCGGCCCGGTGATCTTGGCGATGACGGACACGGTGTTCTTGTTGCGTACGATCTCCCGCGCCGTTCGGAACGGCTGCGGCAGCACGCGCAGGATAGGGCCACCGCCGTCTCGCGCATTCCGGCGGCCGACCAGTTGGCTGACGACTACCTCGGCGGTCTAAGGGGCGAGGAGTCTCCTTCCCCGGCCGTCGCCGGACTCACAGTTGCCGACGAGTGGCAGGACGAGGTGCAAATCGGCCCGGAGACGCACCCTGGCATCGACCGCAGCGGCTTCGTCACCGACGTCGGGTACTTGAAGGCGGGTCCGTTCCCCATCACACCGACGCTGCCCACCCATGCCTCCGCCGAGGAGCACCACGGGCTCGGCGCCGAAACGGCCGCCGTGGGCGCGCCCAGGAACCACTGGCGGCATTCGCTGCTCCGGCGCGAGTCCGCCGCGACGCACGGTGCGGACGGTGCCGCCTTCACCGCCGCCTTCACCGTGCGCGACTTTTTCGTGCGCGACCACCGGGTGGGCGGCGAGCACGTACTGCCTGCGGTCGTCTGTCTGGAGATGGCACGTGAGGCCGTTGACCGTACGCTGCCCGGGACGGATCGCGGCAGCGTGAGACTGTGCCTGGAGAACGTCGTGTGGTCGCGGCCCATCGTTGTAGGTGACGAGGGCCGCATGGTGCGCACCGTTCTGACACGGGAGGTGGCCGGCCCGGACGGCCGTGGGAACGGCGCTGACGAACGAGTGCCGTACGAGGTGCGCACCGGCCCGCTCTCCGCGGGAGCTCACGTGGTGCACTCGCGAGGCGTGGGGTCGCGTCGGCGCGCCACCCCGCCGCCCTTCCTGGAGATCGAGGTACTGAAGTCCCGTATGGACACGGCCGTCCTCGACGTCGAGGCGTACTACGAGACGCTGTGCGCCGCCGGACTGGACTACGGCGGCGCCCACCGGGTGCTGCGTGACATACGCCTGGGCGACGGCGAGGCGCTCGCCTCCCTCGCCTTGCCGGACGCGGTGGCGGACACCCGGGACGACTTCGTACTGCATCCCAGCATGCTCGACGGCGCGCTTCAGGCGGTGTTCGCTCCTGAGGTTCACGCGCCCCGTGGGGGCGGAACCTGGACCACCCCGCTGCCCTTCGCCCTCGATCGCCTGGAAGTGTTCGAAGCCACCCCGGAGTCCGGATACGCCTGGATACGTGCGGTGCCGGGCGCGCCGAGTCAGTCACGGCGATGGGACCTCGACCTCTCCGACGAAGAAGGCAAGATCTTCGCGACGCTACGGGGCTACTCCATGCGGACGGCCACAGAGTCGGCCGGTGCCGTGGCTACAGGCAACGTGAGGCTGTTCCGGCCCGTATGGCGGGAACAGCCCATCGGCGCCCCCGCCGCGTCGGCACCGGGCACGGACTCCGGGCCCGCGGCGCGCCTGGTCCTCGCCTGCGGCTTCGAGGACCGGCTGGCCGACCTGCAGGCACGCGCACCGCACCTGACCTTCCTGGAGCCGCCCGAAGCCATCGAGTCCGCCGCACCGGGCGCGGAGGCTGTCACAGCCCACGCCGTGGAACTGCTCCGCATGGTCAAGGGCCTGCTGCTCGCCAGGCCTGTCGGCATGGTGCTCATTCAGGTCCTGACGCCCTCGCACGGTGAGCCGGCGCTGCACCAGGCCCTCTCCGGACTGCTGAAGACGGCCCAACAGGAGAACCCCGCCCTCATCGGGCAGGTCATCGCGGTACCCGCAGACTCACCCTCCCTCCATCTGATCGAGAGGCTGGAAGAGGACAGCCGCGCGCTGGAGGACCGGCGGATCAGCTACGGCGACGGTCTCCGCAGGGTCCTCGGCTGGGAACCGCTCGCCGAGGAAGCCGGAGAAGCCGAGGTCGGGGTTGCCACCTCGGGTGCCGCGTCTCCGGCGGGGTCGGCGCGGCCGGTGCAGTGGCGCGCCGGGGGCGTGTACCTCATCACCGGTGGTGCCGGCGGTCTGGGCATGATCTTCGCCGAGGAGATCGCCCGTCTGGCGAGGGGCGCCGTGATCTGCCTGACCGGACGGTCCTCCCCGCGCCCGGACCGGGAGGTGGGGCTGGCGGCTCTGCGCGCCATGGGCGCAACGGTCGAGTACCACGTCCTGGATGCCTCCGACGGGCAGGCGACCGCGGAACTCGTGGCCGAGCTGACCCGGCGCCACGGCGGGTTGCACGGCGTCATCCACGCCGCAGGTGTGATCCACGACAACTTCCTGTTGCGGAAGCCCGTCGCGGAGTTCCGGCGCGTACTGGCGCCGAAGCTCGACGGCTGCCGCAGCCTGGACGAGGCGACCAAGGGCACGGAACTGGACTTTTTCGTGCTGTTCTCATCAATCATGGGCGCGACCGGCAACGTGGGCCAAGGCGATTACGCCCTCGCCAACGCCTTCCTCGACGAGTTCGCGCGGCATCGCTGCGCCCTCGTCGACGCGGGTGAGCGCAGTGGCCGTACGGTCGCCATCGGCTGGCCGCTGTGGCGCAGCCAAGGCATGGGCGCCGACGCCGCCACACAGCGGACCCTGCGGATGCGCAGCGGGCTGCTCACCATGGCGACCGAGGCCGGTGTCAGAGCCTTCCACCGCGCGCTCAACAGCGGCGAGACCAGCGTGGTCGTCGCCACGGAGGAGGAGACGCGGCTGCGTGCCCTTTTGGGACCGGAGCAGGACCGAGGCGGACCGGAAGGAGGTGAACGCCGCGGACCGGCGGACGACGAGGGGCGCGGAAGGGACGGCGACCGGCGTAGGGCCGGTCTCGACGACCGCGCGCTGGAAGCGCGGAGGGTGCCTTTCCACCGGCCTGAGCTGGAGACGATGTTCCCACCGTCCGAGTCCGATGCTGCTGGCGCACCCGTTTCCCCACCCGCCCCCGACGTCGCGAGTGCCCCGCTGCCCGCCGCGGCGCCCACTCCCGTGACGCCCTCGTCCGCTGCCCTGGACATCGCGGTGATCGGTCTGTCCGGCCGCTACCCCGAAGCCCGCGATCTGCGCGAGTACTGGCAGAACCTGAGGGACGGACGCGACTGCGTCGTCGAGGTCCCCGACGACCGCTGGGACTGGCGCGCGTACTACTCAGAGGACCGCACAAGGCCCGGCCGCCACTACAGCAGGTGGGGCGGATTCATCGCCGAAGTCGACCGTTTCGACCCGCTGTTCTTCAACCTATCGCCCCACGACGCGGATTATGTGGATCCTCAGGAGCGGCTGTTCCTGGAGCACGCCTGGAAGGCGATGGAGGATGCGGGTTACACCCGTGAGCGGCTGCGGTGCACGGACGGCGAGGCGGGCGCGGGTCAGGTGGGCGTGTACGCCGGCGTGATGTGGGGGCAGTACCAACTGCTGTTCCCCGGCGGAGACGCCATCGCGGGCAACCCCAATGCGATCGGGGCCAGTTATGCGAGCGTCGCCAACCGCGTCTCCTTCGTGATGAATCTGCACGGGCCCAGCATGACCGTGGACACCATGTGCTCCAGCTCGCTGACCGCGGTGGACCTCGCCTGCCGTGATCTGCGGCAGGGCCGTACCAAGCTGGCGTTCGCCGGCGGTGTGAACGTGACCGTGCACCCGAACAAGTACCTGGCCCTCAGCACGGGGCAGTTCATCTCCAGCAAGGGGCATTGCGAGAGTTTCGGAATCGGAGGGGACGGCTACATCCCCGGCGAGGGCGTCGGTGTCGTCCTGCTGAAGCCGCTGCGCGACGCGGAGCGCGACGGCGACCACATCTACGGGGTCATCAAGGGCTGCGCCCTGTCACACGGCGGGCGCGCCAAGGGTTATACGGTGCCCAATCCACGGGCCCAACAAGCCACGATCCACAACGCGCTGAGCGAGGCAGGGGTCGACCCCAGAACCATCAGCTACGTCGAGGCTCACGGCACGGGAACCAAGCTCGGCGACCCCATCGAGATCGCCGGGCTGAGTGAGGCGTTCAAGACCGGTGCCGGTGCGGATGCCGATGACCGCCAGTACTGCTACCTCGGCTCGGCGAAGTCCAACATCGGGCACGCCGAGAGCGCAGCGGGGATCGCGGGACTCACCAAGGTCCTGCTCCAGATGGAGCACGGCCAGATCGCCCCCTCCCTGCATTCCGCGACGCTGAATCCGAACATCGACTTCGCGAGTACGCCGTTCGTCGTCAACCAGGAACTGCGCGACTGGGAACGGCCCGTCGTCGACGGCCGCAGCCACCCCCGCATCGCCGGAGTCTCAGCGTTCGGCGCCGGCGGTTCCAACGCCCACCTGGTGATAGCCGAGCACGTGGACCGGCGCCCGGCGGCGCCCGCGGTGGCGCGTGAACCGCTGCTCTTCCCGCTCTCCGCCAGGAGTGAGGACCGCCTGCGGGCGTATGCGGGTGAACTGCTGCGTTTCGTACGCGAGAGGGAATCGGAGGCGACCGAGAGGAAGGGGAAGGCGGCTGCGGCGGACCTGGCGTACACGCTCCAGACCGGTCGCGAGGCCATGGACGAGCGCCTCGGCGTCGTCGCGGACTCCTTCGGGATGCTGGCCGAGAAGCTGGAGCGCCATCTGGCAGGCGACGAGTCCGTCGACGGGCTGTACCGGGGCAATGCCAAGCGCGACAAGGCCACGCTGTCGTCCCTGCCCGCCGAAGAGCTCGCGGAGACCATCGACGGGCTGGTGGAACGCGGCAGCCTGGCCGGGCTCGCCGAACTGTGGGTGCGCGGTGCTGCACCGGACTGGCACGGACTGTACGCCCGCACGAGACCAGCACCGCGCAGGATCAGCGCCCCGACCTATCCCTTCGCCCGCGAACGGCACTGGGCGCCAGAAACGGCGACTTCCACTCCCCCCGCGACGGCCGACGCGCCCCGGTCCGGGGCTGCACCGGGGCGCGGGGCCGAGCCTCGCACGGCACTCTTCCTGACCAAGCAGTGGCGGGAGAGCCCGATGAGTTCCGCGAGGGCACGCCACACCTCCATCGTCGTCCTGCACGACCGGGCGACGCGCGGGCTCGCCGAGGCCCTGGCGAAACCGTTCGACGAGGCCACGCTGCTGGACGCGACGGCCCCCCAGGCCGAAGCGGGCCTTGCGCGCCGCATCGGGACCTGCACCGCCTGGATCGACCTCACCGGGATCACCGAGGACACCGGTACCGAACCGACCGACGAGCACAATGCCTTCGGCCGTACCCTGACGCTCCTGCAGCGTGTGCTCGACGCCAAGGCGGCGCGCGGCATCCGGCTGCTGTTCGTGACGCAGGGCCTGGAGTCACCGGACGCCCGCGGTGACGCCGGTCACCGGGTGAACCTCGCCGGTGCCGCGCGCGCCGCGCTCTACCGGCTGCTCCAGAGCGAGTACGGGGGCATCACGTCCTGCCATACCGACCTGGACCCGGCCGTGCGCGGCGACGCCGAAAACGCGGCCGTCATCCGGCGTGAAGTCGGCGACGGCGGCGGGGACGTGGCGGTCTGCTACCGCGCCGGAGTCCGCCACACCCCCGTACTGACCGAGGCGACGCCCCTCGCGGCACGGATCACTCCGTCGGCGTTCGCCTCTGACGAGGTCCTGCTCGTGACCGGCGGCACGCGCGGCTTGGGGCTGCTGTGCGCCCGGCATTTGGTCGAGCGCTACGGCGTGCGGCGACTGGTCCTGACGGGCCGCGAGCCGCTTCCCCCGCGCCGTCAGTGGGCCGACCCCGATGCGTGCCCTCCCTCGGTCCGCGAGAAGATCGACGCCGTCCTGGCGCTGGAGGCGCGGGGCGTCGAGGTGCGTGTCCTGGCGCTGCCGCTGGACCGCGCCGACGAGGTCGCCTCAGCCATCGCGACGATCGAGTCGACGCTCGGACGGATCACCGGTGTGATCCATGCCGCAGGCCTGATCGACACGCGCAACCCCGCGTTCATCCGCAAGCCCGTCGCCGATATCGCCCGGGTCGTTTCACCGAAGGTCGACGGCACCAGGAATCTGCTGGCTGCTCTCAACGCGCAGGTGCTGAGGTTCGCCATCCTCTTCTCCTCGGTCTCCGCAGTGATCCCCACGCTGGGCGCCGGACAGAGCGACTACGCGATGGGCAATGCCTTCATGGACTACATCGCCCAGGCGTACGCCGCGGACCTCCCGATCACGAGCGTCCAGTGGCCGAGCTGGCGGGAGGCCGGCTTCGGCGAGGTCACGAACCAGGCATACACCGACACCGGTCTGCTCACCATCACGAACGCCGAGGGGCTGACGATCCTGGACGACATCCTGACCACCTCGCGCGGCCCCGTCGTCATGCCGGTCCACGTCCACGCCGACCGCTTCGATCCCGGCGCGCTGCTCAGTGCCCGCCGGCCGGCGCTCGCCGCGCGGACCGGCGAGCGGGCTCCTGGCAGTCCCGCTCCCGGTATGCCCGTCGCGGCCGCCGCGCCCGAGCCGCATGCCACCTCCGTGCGGGAGAGGATCACCGGCTTCCTCGGCAGCACCTTCGAGAGCCAGCTCGGGCTCAAGCCGGGACAAATGGACGCGGACACCTCGTACGCGGACTACGGAGCCGACTCCATCCTGCTGGCCCAGGTCCTCCAGCGGATCCAGCAGCGCTTGGACGTCGTACTCGACCCGTCGGTCCTGATGGAGTACCCGACCCTGGAGGAGCTCGCGGCTCGGTTGCTGAGCGCGTACCCGGCGGAGGTCGCCGCACAGTTCGGTGGAGAGCCGCGGTCGGCCGGCGACGACGGCGCGTCGTCGGCGGACGCGGAGGGCCGACCGTCAGCAGCGCCCGCACGACCTGACGTGGCGAACGAGCGGACCGCGTCGGCCATCAGCGGTGTCCGCGGGCGCGACACGGCCGTCGCTGTCATCGGCATGGCCGCCCGGCTGCCCGGCGCCCCGGACGTCGATGCCTACTGGGATCTGCTCTCCGAGGGCCGCTCGGCCATCCGCGAGATCCCTGAGGGGCGCTGGGGGCGGGTGAGTGGCGAGTACGCCGGACTGGTCGACGATGTGTTCGGCTTCGACGCCGGGTACTTCATGCTCCACAACGAGGATACCCGCGCCATGGATCCGCAGGCCCTGGTGCTGCTGGAGGAGAGCCTCAAGGCGGTGCACCACGCCGGTTACCGGCTCGGGGAACTGGACGCCACCCGCACCGGTGTGTACGTCGGCGCCCGCAGCCGGAGCCGCACGGACGACGCCCTCGTGGGCGCGGCCCGCAACCCCATCATGGCGATCGGACAGAACTACCTGGCCGCCAACGTCTCCCAGTTCTTCAACTGGCACGGCCCCGCCGTGGTCATCGACACGGCGTGCTCCTCCTCGCTGGTGGCGATGCGGTCGGCCACCGACGCGCTGGCCGCGGGCTCGGTCGACCTGGCGCTGGTGGCGGGGGTCAGCTTGCTGGCGGACCCCTCCGCCCACGAGTTGTTCCGCCGCCGTGGGCTGCTCAGGGAGGACGGGGAGTTCCACATGTTCGACCGCCGCGCGGGCGGCGTCGTGCTGGGCGAGGGCGTCGGCGTCGTGCTCCTCAAGCCGCTGGATCGGGCGGAGCGGGACGGCGACACGGTGTACGCGGTCATCGAGGGGATCGCCCTCAACAACGACGGCCGCACCGCCGGACCCGCCACCCCGAACCTGGCCGCGCAGAAGCGGGTCATGGGCGAAGCGCTGCGCCAAGCTCGCCGCGGCCCGGACGAGATCGGGCACCTGGACGTCAACGGCTCGGGATCCGAGATGACCGACCTCCTCGAACTCAAGGCCATCGAGGCGGTCTACGGCGAGGGTCGGACCACACCGCTGAGCCTCGGCTCCATGAAGCCGAACATCGGGCACCCTCTGTGTGCCGAGGGCATCGCAGCGTTCATCAAGGTCGCCCTCATGCTGCACCACCAGCGGACGGTGCCGTTCCTGTCGGGTGAACAACCCATGGAGCACAACCCCATCGACACCACCCGCCTGGCCTTCCCGCGGCACTGCGCACCGACGGACCTGCCGTACGCGGCGCTGAGCAGCTTCGCGGACGGCGGTACGAACGGCCATGTCATCCTCGGGCGAGGCCGTCCGGGGCGGCGCGGCCCGGTGGCGCCTCCCGACCTCGACCGCCAGGACGTCCGCACGGGCGCGCCCGTCGAGGGCGCCGCACCGCCGCTGGTGTGGACCAGGCGCATCGACGCACGGGACGCCGTCCTCGACGGCCACCGGGTCTACGGCCGTCGGCTGCTTCCCGGCCTGGCGTGGATCGACCTGCTGTACGGCTGCTTCGCGACGCTGACCCCAGCCGTGCCATACGCCGAACTCGCCCTCCAGGGGCTGACGATCTACCGGCCGCTGTCCGTGGACGCCGACAGCGCCGTGGAGATCCGCGTCGAGGCGAGCGCCGAGAGCCCGGACACCTGGCGGATCTCGGTGACCGACGGCGCGCCCCACAGCTCCGACGCGCCCGCGGTGCCGTACATCACGGCCGAGATGCGGCGGACGGGGCATGCCGCCGCCTACGACACGAGGCTCCCGCACGACGTGCCGGCCGTCCTGTGCGCCGCCGACGGACGGACCCGTGACCTGGAGGAGGTCTACCGTGCCTTCCGCGCCGACGAACTCGTCCACTCGGGACTGATGAAGGCGGTCGGCGCGGCGTACACCGCGCCGGAGGACATCTGGCTGCGGGTGGCCCTTGACGAGCAGGCGGCGGGCGGCGACCCCGATCGGCTGTTCCATCCCGCGCTGATCGACGGCAGTGCCGTGGCCGCGAGTGAGCAGGTCCTCCGAGTGATGGCGGTCGGCGCCCCGGCGAGCGGCGAGCGGCGGCTGTTCCTGCCGCTCCACTACGGCTCGTTCCGGGCCGGCGCGAGCCTGGGGCGCTCCTGCTACACGCGCGTACGGCGCGACTCGGTCGAGCTGGGGGACGAACTGCTCACCTTGACCATGGAATTCTTCGACCCCGAGGGGTGCAAGATCGGCGAGCTGACGGATCTCACCGTGAAGGCGGTGCGCGACGCCGGGCACATCGATCCCGCCCGCCGCGCTGACGCACCGGCCGAATCCGGTCACGTGGCCACGGATGGCCGTGAGGCCGGCGGCGTGGGGGTCTCGACGGAGGAGGCCGATGCGGTCGTGACCGCGGTCGTCGCCGCTCGGCTCGGCGTTCCGATGAACCAGGTCGCCGCGCAAACCACCTACTACGAGCTGGGCCTGGACTCGGTCGCCCTGTTGCAGATGGCGCAGGAGATCGGGGCGCGCCTGGACACGAGGCTGTCACCGACGCTGCTGTTCGAGCACCCCACGGTGGCCGGGCTGGCCGAACACCTCGCGGCGCACCGCGCTCCGGCGAGGCCGGATCCGTCACCGGCGCGGGTCCCGTCAGCCGTGCGGACGGCACGGGACCTGGGGGACGCGCCGGACGCCGGTGCCGTCGAACGCGCCGCCGCACCGGCTCCCGAAACCGACCGAGGGGACGTCGCGATCGTGGGGATCGGCGGCCGATACCCGAAGGCGGGCGGTGTCGCCGAGTTCTGGGAGAACCTCAAGGCGGGACGCGACTGTGTCACCGAGGTCCCCGAAAGCCGGTGGTCCCGCGACACCTTCCGGGGTCGGCGGACCCCGTCCGGGCGGAAGATGGCCTCCTGGGGCGGATTCCTCGACGACGTCGACTGCTTCGACGCCGAGTTCTTCGGGATCCCGGCAGACGAGGCGGCCCTCCTCGACCCGCAGGAACGGCTGTTCTTGGAGGTGTGCTGGGAAGCCATCGAAGATGCGGGATACACCCCGACCGGCCTCACCGGGAATGATGTCCAGGGCCCGCGCCGGGCGGTCGGCGTCTTCGTCGGGGTCATGCACAAGGATTACATGCTGGTGCAGCACGACGCGGCGGGCGGCGACGCGGCCGACGGGAGCGGCCCCGTCCCGCTGTCTTTGAACACCGCGTCCATAGCTCACCGGGTCTCGCACTTCTGCGACTTCCACGGCCCCTCCATGGCCGTCGACGCCGTGTGCGCCTCCTCGCTGAGTGCGCTGCACCTGGCGGTGGAGAGCGTGCGGCGCGGTGAGTGCCAAGCCGCGCTCGCCGGTGGCGCGAACCTCTCGCTGCACCCGGGCAAATACCGGTCGTACGGCGCGTTGGACCTGCTGGCCGGCGACGCGCCCGCCCGGTCGTTCGGCGCCGGCGCGGACGGCTATGTCCCGGCGGAGGGCGTGGGGGCCGTGCTGCTGAAGCCGCTGAGCCGGGCGCTGGCGGACGGCGACGCCGTCTACGCCGTGATCAAGGGCACTGCGGTCAACCACTCCGGCAGGACCCCTGGCCTCCGGGTGCCGTCGGTCGCCGCCCAGGCGGCCCTCATCGAGGACTGCCTGGACCGTGCCGGGATCGACCCGGCCTCGCTCGGCTACCTCGAAGCCCATGGCACGGGCACCGAGATCGGCGACCTGATCGAGATCCAGGCGCTGGGCAAGGCGTTCGAAAAGCGCACGGACGCCAAGCGGTTCTGCGCGCTGGGCTCGGTCAAGTCCGCCATGGGCCACGCGGAGGCGGCGGCCGGGATCAGCGCCCTCACCAAGACGGCGCTCCAACTCCACCACAAGACACTCACCCCGCTGGTCGGCACCGAACGGCCCAATCCGTACCTCGACCTGGACGACTCGCCGTTCCGCCTCCAGACCGAGTTGGAGGAGTGGACGGTGGACACGACCGGGGCGGGGGCAGCGGCGCCGCGCCGGGCGGGGGTCAGCGCCTTCGGCGCCACCGGCGCCAACGCCCATGTCGTCCTGGAGGAAGCGCCCCGAGAGGCCGGTGGCATGCTGGGGAGCGGGGTGCGGGACGGCGCACCGGCGCCCGTGCTCATACCGTTGTCGGCGACGGACGCGGAACGCCTGCGCGTCTACGCCGAGAAACTGCTGCGCTTCCTGGAGTCCGAGGACGGCGCGGCGGTGGACCCGTCGGAGCTGGCCCACACCCTGCAGACGGGCCGGGTGGCGCTGGCGGAGCGCGCGGTGTTCCTGGCGTACTCCCTGGACGAGGTGAAGGACGCCCTCGGCGGCCTGGCGCGTGGTGCCGAGGCCGGTGCCGCCGGCGTGTGGCGCGGCCGTGCAGACGACCAGTCCCTGGAGTCGCGGCTGCTCGACGAGGACGACCTGCGCGCGGAGCTGGTCGCCCGATGGGCTGCGCAGGCCAGGTGGGACAAGATCGCCGAGCTTTGGGTCAACGGGTTGGCCCTGGACTGGCACGTGCTGTACCGGGGGACGCGACCCCGCCGCCTGCATCTGCCCACCTATCCCTTCGCCAAGCGCCGGCACTGGGTCACGCTGCCCGGTGAGAGTCGCAGGCCCGTGTCCGAGCGGCCCGCCGCTCCCCGTGGCATCCACGACACGCCCGGGAGCGGCGTCGGCGCGATCGTCCACTGGGCGTTCATTCCGGAGGGGGAGCCGCTGCCCGCGCGGTCGGGTACGGCGCGCCCGGAGCCCTCGCCCGAGGAGAAGGCGCGCGGCTTCCTGCGGCAGCTGGTCGCCGCACGTCTGGATCGGGCCCCCGGGGAGATCGCCCCGCACGCCGGTCTGATCGAGCTGGGGCTGACGTCACTGGGCGCTGTCGGGCTCACCAAGGATCTGGTCGCGACGGTCGACCCCGCGTTCCTGCCCAGCATTCTGTTCGAGCACACCACGATCGCCGAGGTGGCGGCCTATCTGGCCGCCCGGCGCCCCGCCGCACTGACCCGTCTGGTGGCCACGGGAACCGAGGAGCCGCCCCGCCCCGAGCGGGCGAGCCACCCGCATCCGGAAGTCCTGGCGGTGCTGGAGCACCTGCACACCGGCGAGCTGCACCTGGACGACGCCATCGCGCTCCTCGACACAGATGGGAACGACAAGTGAAGCACGAGATCGAAACCCTCCTCGTGGAGTACCGGGCGGGCAGGATCAGTGGCGGCGAGATCGCCGACCGACTGCGTGCGCTGCGGCCGGAAACGCAGGACCGGCCGGACCAGCACGGCGCCATGGCGCGGGCGTACGGGCTCTCGGAGGGGCAGCGCGGGCTGTGGGCGCTGCAGCGGGCGTACCCCGACATGGCCGCGTACAACGTGCCGCTGTGCTTCCGCGTCGCGGACCTCGACGTATCGGCCTTCCGGGAGGCATGCCGGGCGCTGGTAGCACGTCATCCCGTGCTCAGTACGGTGATCTTCCGGGAGGGGAAAACACCGCGCCAGTCGATCGACCCCGGCCGGGAACCCGACTTCGCTCGGGTGGACTTGACGCACGTCGCGGAGGAAGCCGTCGCGCTGGATGCCGTCCGGCGCGAGAGCAAGCGCCCGTTCGCCATGGACGGCACGTTGGTGGACGACGCGGAGAGCCTGTTGCGGATCCGTGTCTTCGACCGCCCCCGGAACGAGTCGATCGTCCTGATCACCGTTCACCACGTCATCTTCGACGGCACCTCGGCAAGGCTGCTGATGGGTGCGCTTTTCGAGGCGTACGAGGCGCTGACGGCCGGGCGCCGTCCCGCGCTGACGGCCCTGGACGGGAGCTTCATGGGCTTCCGCGACTTCGTGGCGGAGGAACAGCGCACGCTGCCCGAGCGGCGCCGCGCACTGCTGCCGTACTGGCGCGAGCGGCTGGCCGGACCGCTGCCCGTGCTGGACCTGCCCACCGACCGCCCGCACACACACCTGACGGACCGCTTCGTCGGCGCCACCCACGTCTGCCGGGCACCTGCGGAACTCGTCGCACGGATCCGGGAGCTGTCCGCCACGCGGCGCGTTTTCCTCTCCACCGCGCTGCTCACCGCCTACGCGGCGGCCCTGGCCTCGTACTCGGCGCAGAGCGAACTGGTCATCGGGATGCCGGTGAACGAGCGCCGCGGCGAGGGGCTCGCCGAAGCCATGGGTCCGTTGGTCGACATGCTGCCGGTCCGTGTGAGCGTTCCCGCGGAGTCGTCGTTCGCACAGCTGGTCGCCGACGCGCAGCGGGACGTCGCCGACGACATGCTGCACAGCTTCCCCTTCCCCGCGCTGATCCATGAGCTGGCCGCGGACACGCCTCCAGGCCGGTCCCTGCTCTTCCAGACGGCGTTCGTCTACCAGGACGTGCTCGACGGGATCGCCGGACCCGACCGTCCGTACCAGCTCGTCGAGGGGGTGCACCAGGAGGGCGAGTACGAACTCTCGCTGAAGGTGTGGCATGCCGAAGACACCCTCACCCTGTACTGGACTTACCAGCCGGAGCTGTACAGCCGGACGTTCGTCGAGGGACTGGTAAAACTTTTCCTTGGCGTTCTGGCGGCCGTGTGCGACGAACCGGAGACGCCTCTGGCCGAACTGCGCGCACGTATCGTCGAGGCGGGCCCCGCGAGCGCGCCACGTGTGCTCGGCCAGTCCGGGTCCGTCGCCCGCGGCGAGTACCGCAACAACCGGATGACGATCCGGTTGCGCGGCCCGCTCGACCGCGCGGCGCTGCTGCGCGCTCTGGAGACCATCGTCCAGCGGCACGAAATCCTGCGGACCCGCGTCGTCGAACGGAACGGCGTCCCGCATCAGCTCATCCGCGACGGCGCGGACTTCACCGTCCGCGAGGAGGAGCTCACCGACCCGGACGAGTTGCTCTCGATGTACGAGCGGGAGGCTGCGGCGCCCTTCGATCTCGCCCGGGAATCGCCGCTCAGGGTCCGGCTGCTGCGCCGATCCGCGCAGGAGCACACCCTGCTCGTGACCATGCATCACAGCGTGTCCGACGGATGGTCGCTCGGCGTCTTCTTCCGCGAGACGGTCGCGCTGTACGAGGCGTTCAGGGCCGGTCGGCCGTCGCCGCTCGAACCGCTGCCCCTTCAGTACACGGACCACGCTCACGCGCGGTGCCAATCGCTCGACGACGAGGCATGGGCCCGGCAGGTCGACTACTGGAAGCGGCAGCTCGACGGGATAGAGCCCCATGTGTCTCTGCCGACGGACCGGCCCCGGCCCGCGATCAGGACGTACCAGGGCGCGCACGAGCGCCTCCACCTGCCACAGGACCTGCTGCGCCGGCTCACGGCACTCGGCGCCCAGCACGACGCCACGCTGTACATGATCCTTCTGTCGGCGTGCGCACTGCTGCTGAACCGCTACACCGAACAGACCGACATCACCATCGGCACGCCCGCCGCCAACCGCGACCGCGTCGGGACCGAAGGCCTGATCGGCCCCTTCGCCAATACGCTGGTCATGCGCGCCGACCTCTCCGGCGACCCGACCTTCGCCGAACTGCTCCGGCGGACGAAGTTGTCCGTGCTCCAGGCGCACGGCCACCAGGACGTGCCGTTCGAGGCCGTGGTGGATGCGCTCCCGCTGCAGCGCGATCCCAGCCGCTCACCCGCCTTCCAGGTCGCGTTCGCCTTGGACCAGTCGCAGACCGACAGTCGGGTACGGCTGGGCGGACTGGACGTCTCCCGGATCGAGTCCTCCCTCGGCACCACGCATGCGGACATCTCGTTCGGCCTTCGCGAGACGATGGACGGGCTGCTGGGTGCCGTCGAGTACGACACCGGCCTGTTCGATCGGGAGACCGTCCAGCGCTTCGCCCGCAACTACACTGCTCTCCTGCGCGCCGTGGTCGCCGAGCCGCACGAGCGGATCTCCCGGATCGACTCCTTGGACGAGGCCGAGCGACGCACGGTGCTCCACGAGTGGAACACCGTCCCGCCCATGGAGCACACCTGTCGCTGTGTGCACGAGTGGTTCGAGGAGGTGGCCGCCGAGTCTCCGGATGCGGTGGCCCTGGAATACGAGGGGTGTGGCGTCTCGTACGGGGAGCTGAACGCCCGCGCGAATCGACTGGCACGGCATTTGCGCGGTATGGGGGTGGGGCCGGAGGTCCTGGTGGCTCTGTGCCTGCCGCGTGGTGAGCATCTGGTGGTATGTGTGCTCGCGGTGTTGAAGGCGGGCGGTGCCTACGTGCCGCTGGATCCGGCATCACCGGTCGAGAGGCTCGCGTTCGTGCTGGAGGACAGCGACCCGGGTGTGGTGGTGACCGAGGGCGGACTGCCCGGGGAGCTGATGACGCCGTCGGTCCCGGTGGTGGATGTGGCGGCGGATGCGGACCTGTGGTCGGGGCTCGAGCGGGATAATCTGCCGGGGACACGGGTGTCCGGGTCGAATGCGGCGTATGTGATCTATACATCGGGTTCGACGGGGGTGCCGAAGGGCGTGGTGGTCGAGCACCGGAGTGTGACGCGGCTGTTCACTTCCACAGCCCCGTGGTTCCGTTTCGACGAGCGTGACGTATGGACGCTGTTCCACTCCTTCGCCTTCGACTTCTCCGTGTGGGAAATGTGGGGCGCGCTGTTGTACGGCGGGCGGCTGGTGATCGTGTCGGAGGCGACGACGCGTGATCAACAGGCGTTCTACCGGCTGTTGTGCGCGTCGGGTGTGACGGTGCTGAATCAAACGCCGAGTGCGTTCCGGCAGCTGATCGCGGCACAGGGAGAGGACGCCGAACCGCACACGCTGCGGGTGGTGGTGTTCGGTGGTGAGGTGCTGGATGTGGCGTCGTTGAAGCCGTGGATGGGGCGTGCGGTCAACCAGTCGGCCGGCCTGGTCAACATGTACGGGATCACCGAGACGACAGTGCACGTGACGTATCGGCCGCTGTCGCTGGAGGACGCGGAGCGATCGGTGAGCCCGATCGGTGCCCGGATTCCCGATCTGCGGACCTACGTCCTGGACCGGCACGGCCGGCCGACGCCGATCGGCGCGGTGGGCGAGCTGTACGTCGGTGGTGCGGGCGTGGCGCGGGGATATGTGAACCGTCCGGAACTGACTGCCGAGCGTTTCGTCGAGGACGCCTTCTGCGGTGATCCCGGATCGCGGCTGTACCGGACGGGTGACCTGGCGCGATGGCTGCCGGACGGCTCATTGGAGTATGTGGGCCGCCACGACGACCAGGTCAAGATCCGGGGCTTCCGCATCGAACTCGGCGAGATCGAGGCACGCCTCGCCGCACATCCAGCCGTCGGCTCCTGCGTCGTCCTGGCCCGGGAGGACCAGCCCGGTGACAAGCGGCTCGTGGCCTATCTCGTGCCGAACGAGGAGGCCCTGGGCACCGGCGAGGGGCCAGAGGCGGAGGACCGTCGCGCCGAACTTGTCCGCCATTTACGACGGACTCTGCCCGAGTACATGGTCCCCAGCGCCTTCGTCGCCCTGGACCGGCTGCCCATCACCGGCAACGGCAAGCTCGACCGCAAGGCCCTGCCCGCGCCGGGGATCGACGCCTACGCCCAGCGCGCCTACACGGCACCGAGCACTCCCACTGAGCGGACCGTCGCCGCCGTCTGGGCGGACTTGCTGGGCCGCGACGAGACCCGCATCGGCGCCGACGACAACTTCTTCGAACTGGGCGGGCACTCCCTCCTGATCGCCCTCCTGATCGCGCGGCTGAAGGAACACGGACTCGCCGTCACCGTACGCGGTGTCTTCGACAGCCCGACGCTGGCCGCCCTGGCGGCCGAGATCGACCGAGAAGAGACCACCGGCCGGGACCACGAAGTCCCGGCCAACCTCATCCCGCCGACGTGTGATCGCATCACCCCGCACATGCTGCCGCTGGTGCGCCTCACCCAGCCCGAGATCGATTCCATCGTGGCCCAGGTGCCCGGCGGCGCCCCCAACGTGCAGGATATCTACCCGCTCGTGCCCTCTCAGGAAGGGATCCTCTTCCACCACCTGATGGATCCCGCGCACGACCCATATGTCGTCCCCATCCTGTTCGGCGCGCCGAACCAGCGGGTCTGCGACGACTTCGTGGCGGCTGTCAAGGCGCTGATGGACCGCCACGCAGCTATGCGTACCGCTGTCATCACCGAGGGCCTGTCCGAAGCGGTGCAGGTCGTCTTGCGCGCTGTGCGCCTCGAAGTGGAGTGGTCGACCCTCGACCCCGATGAGGACGCCGAGCGGCAGGCCCGCGCCTGGCTGAGCGAGCCCGGCGGCATACGTCTCGACCGCGCGCCGCTGTTGCGGCTCCTGATCGCCGCCGATCCGCACTCCGAGCGTCGCTTTCTGCTGTTCAGCGTGCACCATCTCATCGAGGATGCCACCACGCTGCGGCTGATCTTCGACGAGCTGGCCGCCCACATGGCCGGGCGTGCGGAGCGGCTGGCACCGCCCCCGGCCTACCGCGACTTCGTCGGCCACACCCTGCACCAGCTCACGTCGAACGACGCGGAGACGTTCTTCCGCACCGAGCTGGGGGACGTCACCGAGCCGACCATGCCGTTCCAGTTGGTGGATGTACGCGGCGACGCTAGCCGGGTCCGCGACGTGCACCGCCCGCTCCCGGCCGATCTGACGCGCGACCTGCGCGAACAGGCACGGCGTCTGCGCATCAGCCCGGCCACCCTCTTCCACGCCGCGTGGGCCCTGGTGGCCGCGGCGAGCAGCGGGCGCGACGATGTGGTCTTTGGCACGGTTCTGTCCGGGCGGCTCCAGGGCGTCCCTGGCGTCGAGCGCATGTTCGGCAACTTCATCAACACGCTGCCCCTGCGGGTGCGGTTGCGCGACCGGAGTGTCAAGAACCTCGTCTCCGAGGTTGACACCGGCCTGAAGAAACTTATCCGCCACGAGCAGAGTGCCCTGACCCTGGCCCAGGGGTGCAGCGGACTCGACAGCGACGCCACGCTGTTCAGCTCCTTGATCAACTACCGATACGTCGAGCCCCGTCACGGCCAGGAGCCTCTGGCCAGGCTGGAGGACCTGGGCATCACTCAGCTCGGGTGGCTGGACCGGACCAACTACCCGGTCGGCGTGTCGGTCGACGACACCGGAGCCGAACTGTCCCTGAATGCCCAGGTCGACGAGACCCTCTCGCCTGACGCCGTGCTCGGCTACGTGGAGGCGGCCGTATCGGGGATACTGACCGCCCTGGCCCTCGACAACGGCGCCGGCACCCGGGCCCTCGACATCGACATCGTGCCTCCGGCCGAACGCCACCGTCTGCTGATCGAGTGGAACGACACGGCCAAGCCGTACCCCGAGGACCACTGTCTGTCCGAGCTGTTCGAGGAGCAGGTCCGGGCGCGGCCGGACGCGGTCGCCGTCGAGCAAGGAGACGCGCGGCTGACCTACGCGCAGACGAACGCACGGGCCAACCGCGTGGCGCACTACCTGCGCAGCCAGGGGGTGGGGCCCGATACCCTCGTCGGACTGTGCGTCCAGCGCTCGCCGGATACGGTGATCGGCCTGCTCGGCATCCTCAAGGCCGGAGGGGCCTACGTCCCCATCGACCCTGCCTATCCTCGCGAGCGCATCCGCGCCCTCCGCGACGCCTCGGGTGTCGACCTCATCCTCAGCCACTCCCGACTGCCGAACTCCATCCTCGACGGAACGGTCGACGGTGGCCGTCCCCAGGTGATCCACCTGGACACCGGCGAACGCGCCGAGGACGGAACCGGGCCCGCGACCCAGGTCCTCGCCGATCAGCCGGAACGCGACCTGTCCCGGGTGGAGCTCGGCCTGACGCCCGACCACCTCGCCTGCACCATCTTCACCTCCGGGTCCACCGGTCGGCCCAAGGGTGTGCTGATGGAGCACCGTGGTGTGGTCCGACTCGTACGCAACACCGAGTTCTTCGCGGCCGACGAGAACACCGTGGTACTGCACCACTCCTCGATCTCGTTCGACGCCGGCTCGCTGGAAGTGCTCACCCCGCTGGTCTCGGGCGGTCGGCTGGTCCTGCACGACGGTGACTCCAAGGACCCCGGGCAGTTGCTGGACTGCGTCGAGCGCACCGGCGTCAGTACCATGCTGCTGTCGGCCGCCTTTCTGCCGGCGTTCGTGGACTCCGCGGCAGGTCGAGAACTGCCGCTGCGCTACCTGGCCGTGGTGGGCGACACCTTCTCGGCCCGGGAAGTCCGCCGGCTGTACGCGGCACACCCCGGCCTGACCGTGGTCAACGGATACGGACCCACCGAGAACAGCATCGCCGCCACCCACTACGTGATCCCGCGGGACATCGCCGAGGACGCGATCATCCCGATCGGCGGACCGGTACCCCGGTCGACCGCCTATGTGCTCGACCAGAGCCTGCGACCGGTCCCCTGCGGTGTGGTCGGTGAACTGTGCCTCGGCGGTCCCGGTGTGGCGCGCGGCTACCTGGGCGACCCGGACCTGACGGCCGAGCGGTTCGTCCGGGACCCCTTCGCCGCCGACGCGGGCGCGCGGCTGTACCGTACCGGCGACCTGGCCCGCTGGCTGCCCGACGGCACCTTGGAGTTCCGCGGCCGTATCGACAACCAGGTGAAGGTCCGCGGGTTCCGAGTCGAACCGGCCGAGGTCGAGACGGCGCTGCACGCTCATCCCTCGGTGCACAGCGCCGTGGTCACCACCTGGTCCACCGGCGAGACCAGGCAGCTGATCGCCTACGTACGGCCGACGCCAGACTGGTTGGACGGCATCGCGAGGGAGCAGAACGCCGAACGCCTGCAGCAGTGGCAGGACCTCTTCGAGGACCAGTACGGCCCCGACGGGGCGGACGTCTCCGCCTCTGGAGACACCCCGGAGGCGGACACCGAGGACGACCTCAACCTCGCGGGCTGGAACAGCAGTTACACCGGGGAGAGCATCCCCGAGGCCCAGATGCGCGAGTGGATCGACGGCACGGTCCGGCAGATCGAGGCGTTGCGCCCCCGGCGGCTCCTGGAGGTCGGCTGCGGCTCCGGACTCCTGCTCTTCCGCTACGCGGCCGACTGCGAGGAGGTGTACGCCTTCGACATCTCCGCCTCGGCCCTGGCCGGCGTCCGGCGCGGCGTGGACCGCCGGGGCTGGACGCACATCACCCTGGCCCAAAGCGACGCCTGCTCGGTCGCCGTACCGCCGGGAACGGAGAAGTTCGACACCGTCGTCATCAACTCCGTCGTGCAGTACTTTCCCAACTGGCTCTACCTGGAGGAGGTGATCGAGCGGCTGCTGCCCCTCGTCGCCGACGGGGGCCGCATCCTGATCGGCGATGTGAGGAATCTCGACCTCTTCTCCGCTCATCTGTGTGCCATCGAACGCAGCCGCCTGTCCGCGCGGGTCCCGGCGGGCACGCTGGACCGCGAGGTGAAGCGCCGCCGCCAGCAGGAGACCGAACTGCTCGTCAGCCCGAGTTACTTCGCCCGGCTTCCCGAGCGGCTGCCGCAGATCGGCTCGGTGGACATCGCCGTCAAACGCGGCACGGGCGACAACGAGATGCTCAGCTACCGCTACGACGTCGTACTGGCCAAGGGCGCCGCGGAACCCGCGGAGGACCTTCCGTGGCTGGATGCCACCACTGTGGACGGGCTGCGCGCGCTCCTCACCGACGGCCGACACCGCCGATTCGGGGTGAGCGGCCTGAGTAATCCGAAGGTCGTCGATGACGTCCGGGTGAGCGAGGGTCTCACCCGATGGCCCGCCCAGCGGCCGGTGAAGCCGCTCACCGGCGGCCACCGCCTGTCCCACGAGGCGTCGGCGCAGGTGTGGGAACTCGAAGCCGCGCTCCAATACGCCGAGGAACTGGGGTACCAGGCCGCGATGACCTGGTCCCAACACCGGCTGGACGGTCTCGACCTGATCTTCGCCAAGGGTGAGCCGCCACGTGCACAGGCCCGTGCCCCCTACCGCCAGTCATCGATAGTGAACGTGCCTCAGGTCTCGGACACCGGTCGTGCGCTGACCCGCACCCTCAAGGAGCACATGTCGAGCAAGGTGCCCGAGTACATGGTGCCCAACGTCTTCGTGGCGCTGGAAGAGCTGCCGCTCACCCCCAACGGCAAGGTCGACAAGAAGGCGCTGCCGGCGCCGGACGAGGCCGATGTCCACAAGGAGACCTACGTCGCACCCAGCAGCGACGCGGAGTTCGTTCTGTGCCGACTGGTCCAGGACGTTCTCGACCTGGAGAGCGTTGGCCTCCAGGACAGCTTCTTGGACCTCGGCGGTCACTCCCTGCTCGCCACCCGGCTCACCATCCGCGTGAAACAGGAGACCGGCAAGGAGCTGTCGCTGCAGACGATGCTCGCCGGGGCCACCATCGGCGAGCTGGCCAAAGCCCTGGAGACGGAGCCCGGGAGTACGGGCCAGGGCGTGCCGCTGCTGCCCGTCACCGACGCCGGCACCGATGCCCCACTCGCCTTCCAGCAGAGCGAGCTGTGGTTCCTCAACCCCCGCGAACACGTGGGGACCTCGTACGACAACGTGCAGGTGGCCCACCGGATCATCGGCAAACTGGACCGCAGGGCGTACGCGCGCGCGTACGCCCTGCTCGTCGACCGCCATGCGATCCTGCGGACCAGTTACCTCCGGCGCGCGGCCGGCGCCACCCAGAGGGTGAACGGCGCCGCCGGGTTCGCCGTCACCTTCGAGGAGGTGAGCGGGGACGATGCCGTCGCCGAACTGCTCCGGGCCGAACGGGCCCGCCCGTTCCAGCCGGACGACCGGTACATGCTGCGCGTGCACATCCTTGCCCTCGCGGAGTACGAGCACATCGCCGTAGTGACCCGGCCCTGGGGCATCTTCGACGGATGGTCGGCCGGCATCTTCCTGGCCGAGCTCGACACCGCCTATCGTGCCCTGAGCCGCGCATCCAAGCCGTCTCTGCCACAACTCGCCATCCAGTACACGGACTTCGCCCGCTGGCAACGGCGGACCGTGGACGGCACGGCCCGCGAACGGCAGCTGGCGTACTGGCGCTCGCAGCTCGCCGCACTGCCGTCGTGCATGGCCCTGCGCACCGACTACCAACGGCCCGCTGTCAAGTCGTACCGGGGATCGTCGGTCGAGGTAAAGGTCCCCTTGGACGTCCTCAGGCAGCTCCGGCACTTCAGCCAGGAGCACGGCGGCACGCTCTACATGACGCTCCTGTCAGCGTTCGCGGCACTGCTCGGCGCGTACACCCAGGACCGCGAACTGGCCATCGGCTCGCCGGTGACCAACCGGCCCGTGCCGGAGGTGGAGGGTCTGGTCGGATACTTCACCAACCTGCTGGTGATGCGCCTGGACGTGACCGCCGAACAGGGCTTCGACGAACTCCTGACTCAGGCCAAGAGGGTCACCGCCGCGGCCCAGGAGCACAAGGACGTCCCGTTCGCCGACGTGGTCGCGGCACTCGCGCCCAAACCCGATCCGGCCCACTCACCGCTTTTCCAGGTCATGTTCAACCTCGTTCCCGCGACCGGGCCGATGCCGGACGGCGGGAACGCTGGTCACCTGGCGATCTTACCGTTGCGGATCGACAACCAGGTGGCGAAGTTCGATCTCAACCTGGTTGTCCGGGAGACGCCGGCAGGCCTGCGCGGCTACCTGGAATACAGCACCGATCTGTTTGCCAGGAAGACGGTCGAGGAAATGGCCGCCGCCTATGCGAGGTTGCTGCTGAAGATCCTGACGCGTCCTGGCGCGAACCTTGCCCAACTGCGCCAGGCAGCGGCGGACAACGCCCTCGCATAGACCGAAATCCCGCAGCGACCTCGAAAAGGCTCATCTGATGCAGCCACCCAGTGACTCCCGCGACAACGGCTGAGTGATCACATGACATCGGTGTACCTATTCCCCGGACAGGGCTCACAACGCAAGGGCATGGGCGAGTGCCTGTTCGCCAAATTCCCGGATCTGGTGGCGCAGGCCGACGACATCCTCGGCTACTCGCTCCGGCGGCTCTGCTTGGACGACCCCGATCGCGTACTGGTCCGGACCGAATACACCCAGCCCGCGCTCTACGCGGTCAGCGCCATGCAGTACCTCGACCGCATCGCCGCCGGGAAAGAGCTGCCCGTCGTCGTCGCCGGGCACAGCCTGGGGGAGTACTGCGCCCTGTTCGCCGCTGGGGCGTTCGACTTCGCTACGGGGCTCGACCTGGTCCGCAAGCGCGGTGAGTTGATGAGTCGGGCTCCCAAGGGAGCGATGGCCGCGGTCATCAACCTCGACCAAGAGCGTGTGTGTGAAATCCTGGCCGAGTTGCCGTACCGGAACATCGACATCGCCAGCATCAACGCCCGCCGACAGTGCGTCCTTGCCGGCGTCTACGATGAGGTTCACGCACCTGACGTCCGCGCCGCCTGCAAACAGGCCGGCGGTGCCTTCGTCCCCCTCAACGTGAGCGCGGCCTTCCACTCGCGCTGTATGACCGGCGTGGAGGAGGAGTTCGCTCGCTACCTATCCGGGGTCGAGCTCGGTGAACTCCGCATCCCCGTGGTCGCCAACCGCACCGCCCGCTTCTACCCGACGACCGACTACGCCGACCTGCTCATCCGGCAAATCTCCAGCCCCGTCAAGTGGTACGAGTCGATCTCCTGGCTCATGGACCAGGGCTACCGGGACTTTCACGAAATCGGCCCGGGCAGGGTCCTGGCCAAACTCACTGACACGATCCGCCAGGAGCCCTTCCAACTGCGGGAACAGCCCCCCAGGCCGCGCAGGATGCCCCGGCGGACCGAGATCGTCTTCATGTACGGGGGACAGGGCACCCAGTACCACCGGATGGGCCGCGAACTGTACGAGATCCACCCGGCGTTCCGACATGCGATGGACCGGTGCAGCGACCTGTACGAGGCGGCCAGCGGCGCCTCGCTGGTGTCCGCGATGCACGACGACACGCGCCACGGCCAAGACTTCGACGACATCCTGCAGACGCACGCCGCGCTCTACAGCATCGGCTGGAGCCTCACCGAGGCCCTGCGCGACGAGGGCTTCCAACCCGACGCGGTGCTCGGCCACGGCCTGGGCGAGTACATCGCCGCCACCGTCGCCGGAGCGATGTGCCTCGAGGACGGCCTGGACCTCGTGACGAAACAGGCCCACTTGCTCAAACGGCGCTGCCGCACCGGCGGGATGCTCAGCATCCTCGCTGAACCCGACTTGTACCACAAGCGACGGGAGCTGTTCGGCGGACTGTCACTGGCAGGTGTCCACTACACGGGCCCGTCCACGGGAAACTTCGTCGTCAGCGGCCCCAGCGAGCGGCTGACCGAGGTGCGGACAGCACTGGGCGAGGAAGGCGTCATCGCCCTCCAGCTGCCCGTCCACTATGCCTTCCACTCGGAGCTCCTCGACGACATCCGGTACGAGTGCCGCAGCATGGGCCGGGCCGTCGCGGTGAGCAGGCCCGGCATGCCCGTCTACTCGGCTGCCCACGCGGGACCACTGGAGGATGACCTGGTGGAGCGCTGGGACTCGTACGTATGGGACGTGATCCGAGGCCGAGTGCGTTTCGACGAACTGATGGCCACATCATTCCGCACGCCGGAGCATCACTACTTCGTCGATCTCAGTGCCAGCGGCTCCTTCAGCACATTCCTGAGGCACGGTTACGGGCAGGGTTACCGTGCCACATTCGCCATCAACCAGTTCGTGCGCAACGCTGTGTCGATGCGGGAACTGCGGGAGGGCTTGCGCTCCTTACGAGTCGACGAGTGTCCGCAGCAGGGCGGGCAGGGCTCCCTGCCGGGTGGCGGCAGCGGGTTCAACGGGGAGCGAGTGCTCAGCCGAGCGAGCACATCGGTCCGGTAGCGCTCGCCGGGTAGATCGGGATTGACGCGAATACCTGAAGGGTGTCAATATCCCGATCAGGCTGCTGAGCTGGGTGTTTCTTGTGGATGGAGAAGTCGTTGGGGTGGCGTGGTGTGGTACTCGTTGAGCAGGCCGCCGAGTAGCTGTCGCCGTCGGAC
>NZ_JBSFMM010000149.1:0-27676 GCF_053599555.1 Streptomyces sp. NPDC000941 | reverse complement strand
CAGGTGGGTGCCGGCGAGGTTGGACAGAGCGGAGGCGGCCCAGCGGTCACCGTCTACTTCCCCAACGCCTACCTCGACGCCCTCGCGCGGCACCGCCGGGCCCGGGGTCTTGCCGCCACCTCCATCGCCTGGGGCAACTGGGACGGCGACGGGCTCGCGAACACACAGTCCGCGCAGACGTACCTGCGCAACCGCGGCTTTCCTCCCATGCCGCCACGCCTGGCGCTGGCCGCCCTGGAGCGCGCCATCGTCTCGCCCCACGCCCAGCTCGTCGTCGCCGACGTCGACTGGAAGAAGCTCAAGCCGGCGCCGCACACCCGCGACATCCCGGGGACCCACCGCCCGGCCCCGGCCGCCACCGACGGCGCGGACGAGACGGCCGACGCCACCGTGAGCCTCCGTGCCCACCTGGCGGGCCAGAGCCCGGCCGAGCGGCACCAGACGCTCCTCGACCTCATCAGCTCGCACACGGCCGCCGTCCTCGGCCACGTCGCGCCCCAGGCGATCCCCACGGACCGGGCCTTCCGCGACCTGGGTTTCACCTCGCTGACGGCCATCGAGCTCCGTAACCGCCTCGCGGCGGCCACCGGGCTCCGCCTGCCGACCACCGTCGCCTTCGACCGTCCGACGCCGGACAAGCTCGCGGCGGACCTGCTGGCGCGGTGCGCGCCGACGGGCCCGGACGTCACCGGGGCAACGGCCGAAGCGGCGGCCGCGAACGGCAGTTCGTCCGCTACGGCACATGGCGCACCGGATCCCGCCGAGCCCATCGCCATCGTCGGCTGGGCCTGTCGCTATCCCGGCGGGATCGGCTCCCCCGAGGACCTGTGGGAGTTCATCACCGCGCACCGGGACGCCGTCGGGGACTTCCCGACCGACCGGGGCTGGGACCTGGCGAGGCTCTTCGACCCCGATCCGGACCGGCCGGGCACCTCGTACAGCCGACAGGGCGCCTTCCTCCACGACGCGGGCGACTTCGACCCGGAGTTCTTCGGGATCAGCCCACGGGAGGCCACCGCGACGGACCCCCAGCAGCGGCTGCTCCTGGAGACGTCCTGGGAAGCCCTCGAACGCGCCGGGATCAACCCCCACGACCTCCAGGGCAGTCCGACGGGCGTCTTCACCGGCAGCAACGCGCAGGACTTCAGCGCGCGGCTGCGGCAGACGCCATCGGAGCTGGCGGAGCTGTGCGAGGGCTACGCGCTGACGGGCAGCAACAACAGCGTCGCCTCGGGCCGCGTCTCGTACGCGCTCGGTCTGGAAGGCCCGGCGGTCAGCATCGACACCGCCTGCTCGTCCTCCCTCGTGGCGCTCCATCTGGCCTGCCAGTCGCTCCGGGCCGGTGAATGCTCGCTGGCCCTGGCGGGCGGCGTCACGGTCATGATGACCCCGTTCAACTTCGTGGAGTTCTCCCGTCAGCGGGGCCTGGCGGCGGACGGCAGGTGCAAGGCGTTCTCCGCGACGGCCGACGGCACCGGCTGGGGCGAGGGCGTGGGCATGGTGGTGGTGGAGCGGCTGTCGGACGCGCGGCGCAACGGCCATCGTGTGCTGGCCCTCGTCCGCGGCAGCGCCGTCAACCAGGACGGTGCCAGCAATGGGCTGACCGCCCCCAACGGCCCCTCGCAGCAGCGGGTCATCCGGGCCGCCCTGGCTGCCGCCGGGGTCGCCGCGGCCGAGGTGGACGCGGTCGAGGCGCATGGCACGGGGACGACGCTCGGCGACCCGATCGAGGCCCAGGCCCTGCTCGCCACCTACGGACAGGGGCGGCCGGCGGACCGGGCGCTGTGGCTCGGTACGGTCAAGTCCAACATCGGGCACGCCCAGTCGGCCGCCGGTATCGCCGGGGTCATCAAGACGGTGCTGGCCCTGCGGCACGGGATGCTGCCGCGCACGCTGCATGTGTCCGAGCCGTCGCCGCATGTGGACTGGTCGGCGGGCGCGGTGCGGCTGCTGACCGAGGACCAGCCGTGGCCGGACACCGGGCGCCCCCGGCGGGCGGGGGTGTCGTCCTTCGGCGTGAGCGGCACCAATGCCCATGTGATCCTGGAGCAGGCGCCGCAGCCGGAGCCGGACCCGGCACCGACAGCCCCCGAGCCCTCCCTGCTCCCCTGGCCCATTTCCGCCAGGTCGGAGGAGGCCCTGCGGGCCCAGGCCGGGAAGTTGCGGGCGTATATGGCCGAGCATCCGGCTGTCGAACCCGCCGACGTGGGGTACTCCCTCGCGCGCGGCCGGGCCGCCTTCGAGCACCGGGCCGTGCTCCTCGGCACCGGCCACGACGACTTCCGGCGCGCCCTGGACGCCCTGGCGTCAGGCGCGCCCGACGGCGGGGTCGTCCAGGGCGTGGCGGTGGGGCGGCAGGGCAAGGTCGCCTTCGTGTGCTCCGGGCAGGGCACTCAGCGCCCCGGTATGGGCCGCGGGCTCTACCGCTCGTCCGCGGCGTTCGCCGAGGCGCTGGAGGAGGTGTGCGCCCATCTGGACCCTCATCTGGAACACCCCCTGATGGACGTGATGTTCGCCGACGAGAAGAGCGATACGTCGGCGCTGCTGCACCTGACCGCCTACGCCCAACCGGCCCTCTTCGCGCTCCAGACCGCGCTGCACCGCATGGTCACCCAGGAGTTCGGGCTCACCCCCGACTATCTGGCCGGCCACTCCCTGGGCGAGCTGACCGCCGCCCATCTGGCGGGCATCCTCAGTCTGCCCGACGTCGCGGCGCTGGTGGCGGCCCGGGCCCGCGCCATGCGGGACCTCCCGGCGGCCGGAGCCATGGTCGCCGTCGAGGCCACCGAAGCGGAGCTGCGGCCCCGCCTCGCCGAGTTGGCGGACCGGGTCGACATCGCCGCGATCAACGCCCCCGCGTCCCTGGTCATCACCGGCGACCACGACGCCGTGCACCAGGTCGCCGACGGCTTCCGCACGCAGGGCAGGAAGGTCACCCCTCTCCAGGTCAGCGGCGCCTTCCACTCCACCCATATGGAGCCCCTCCTCGGCGAGATCGGGCGCACCGCCGAAACCCTCACCTACCACCAATCCCACACTCCCCTTGTCACCGCGTCGGCGGACGGCGACGACACACCCGACCCGGCCACGGCCGCGTTCTGGCCTCTCCAGGCCCGGCGTACCGTCCACTACGCGCGGGCCGTGGAGCGGCTGTATGCCCGCGGCGTGACCACGTTCCTGGAACTCGGCCCCGACGCCACCCTCACCGCCCTCGTCCACCACAACCCCGCCGCAGACGATCCCGTGGCCGTCTCCCTGCTCCATCCGGAGCGGGGCGAGACGCACAGCGTCCTCGGCGCGCTCGCCGCGGTCCACGCCCACAGCCGCCCCATCGACTGGACGCGCCACTACACCGCACGGCCGCGGCCGACGCCCCACCAGATCGATGTGCCCACCTATGCCTTCCGGCACCGGCGCTACTGGCTGCCCGCCCCGGCGGCGGTCGGCGATGTGACGGCCGCGGGGCTCGACGCGGCGGAGCACCCGCTGATCGGCGCCGCCGTGGGGCTCGCGGAGGGCAACGGCTGTCTGCTGACCGGCAGGATCTCGCCGCGTACACACCCCTGGCTGGCCGACCACGTCATCGCCGGCACCACTCTGCTGCCGGGCACCGCGTTCGTGGAGCTGGCGCTGCGGGCCGGGGCGTACGTGGACTGCGACCGTGTGGAGGAGCTGACCCTGCACGCGCCGCTGCCGCTGCCCGCCGACGGCGAGGTGGTGCTGCAGGTGGCGATGGGGGCCGCCGATGAGTCCGGCCGCCGTGAGCTGAGTATCCACGCCCGGCCGGCAGACGGTGACACGTGGACACGGCACGCCATGGGCACCCTGGCGGCGGCCCACGGCGTCGGTCTCGATGATGACGCGGGACACAATGGCCACGCCCCGGCGGGCGACGCGCCGTTCGGGTCATGGGCCACGGCCTGGCCGCCGGCCGGCGCCGAGCCCTTGGACGTCACCGGGCTCTACGACCGGTTCGCCGAGGCCGAGTTCGAGTACGGGGAGGCCTTCCAGGGGCTGACCGCGGCATGGCGGCACGGCGACGAGACGCTGGCGGAGGTCCGGCTCCCCGACCAACTGGCCGGTGACGCAACCCGCTTCGGGCTGCACCCCGCGCTGCTCGACGCGGCCCTGCAGACCATGTGGCTGGTGGAGCCCGACGGCACACGGCCGGCGGGTGGCCTGGGCGGCCCGGACCGGGGCCTGCCGTTCGCCTGGCAGGGGGTCTCGCTGCGTACGGCGGGCCCGTCGGCCCTGCGGGTACGGCTGCGAAGGCTCGGTCCTGACACCGTGGCCGTCGCCGTGTCCGACGCGGCGGGCCGGCCGGTCGCGTCGGTGGAGTCGCTGACGCTGCGCCCGGTGCCGCGGGGCGCCTTGTGCGGGGCCGAGGCGGCGGTGCGCACCTCGTTGTACGGCCTGGACTGGACGGATGTGCCGCTGCCGACACCACCCCCGGCCCTGCCCCGGTGTGCGCTGATCGGAGCGGACGCCCTCGGCCTGGCATCCGTGCTCGACGGCGTGGAACGGTACGCGGACCTGGAGGAGCTGATGCGCTCCGTGGCGGCGGGCGCCCCCGTCCCGGACCTCGTCATCACGGCCTGCCACGAAGCCCCGGGGCCCGACAGCGCAAGCCAACAGGCACAGACGGTGCGCACGAGGACCGGGCAGGTGCTGGAGCTGCTTCAGCGATGGCTCGGCGAGGATGGGCTCGCCGACGCACACCTGGTGCTGCTCACCTCCGGCGCGATCGCCGCCCGGCCGGGCGAGCCGGTACGGGATCTGGCGGGGGCGGCGGTCTGGGGGCTGGTGCGCTCCGGCCAGTCGGAGCATCCGGACAGCTTCACCGTGGTGGACATGGACGGCGCCCAAGAGTCCCGCGCGGCGCTGCTCGGCGCGCTGGGCCTCGGCTCGCTCGGCCTCGGCGAGCCGCAGCTGGCGGTCCGCGGCGGCCGGGCGCTGGCCCCGCGCCTGGTGCGCCCGGGTGACGCCGCCGACGACAGCGGTCCAGCCCTGCCGCAGGAGCCGGAAGGCTGGCGGTTGGAGTGCCCCGGCACGGGCAGCCTGGACGGGTTGACGGCGACCGCGTCCCCGGCCGCGGCGGTGCCGCTCGGCCCGGGCGAGGTACGGGTCGCGGTGCGGGCCGCGGGGCTGAACTTCCGCGATGTGCTGATCGCGCTGGGTGTGGTGCCCGGGCGGACGGCGCTGGGCAGTGAGGGGGCGGGGATCGTCCTCGAGGTCGGGGCGGAGGTCCACGACCTCGCGCCCGGGGACCGGGTGATGGGCATCTTCCCCGAGGCGTTCGGCCCGGTGGCCGCGGCCGAGCGGGCGACCCTGGCGCGGATCCCCGACGGCTGGTCGTTCGCCCAGGCCGCGTCGGTCCCCATCGTGTTCGCCACCGCCTACCACGGCCTGGTCGATCTGGCGCAGTTGCAGCCGGGGGAATCGGTGCTGATCCATGCCGCGGCCGGCGGGGTGGGCATGGCCGCCGTACAACTGGCGCGCCATCTGGGCGCCGAGGTGTACGCCACCGCCGGACCCGGCAAGTGGCACATCCTGCGCGCCCAAGGCGTCGACGACGCCCATCTGGCCTCGTCGCGCACGCTGGAGTTCGAGCAGCGCTTCGCGGCGACCCACGGCGGGCGCGGGATCGATGTCGTCCTGGACTGCCTGGCCCATGAGTTCGTCGACGCCTCGCTGCGCCTGGTGGCGCGTGACCGCGGCCGGTTCCTGGAGATGGGCAAGAGCGATATCCGTGACCCGCGGCAGGTGGCGCTGGACCATCCGGGCGTGCTCTACCGTGCGTTCGACCTGCTGGACGCCGGGCCGGAGCGGGTCGGGCAGATCCTGCGCACCGTACTGGACCTGTTCGAGCGCGGCGTTCTGGCGCCGCTGCCGCTGACCTGCTGGGACATCCGGCAGGCGGAGCACGCCTTCCGCCATCTCCAGCAGGGCCGCCACATCGGAAAGAACGTGCTCACCGTCCCGGCCGGCTGGAATGCCGAGGGCACCGTGCTGATCACCGGCGGTACGGGCACCCTGGGTGCGGCCCTCGCCCGCCATCTGGCGGGCACCGGGCGCGCCCGCCATCTGCTGCTGACGAGCCGGCGCGGCCTCGGCGCCCCGGGCGCCGAGGAGCTGCGGCGGGAGCTGACCGAGCTGGGCGCGCGGGTCACCATCGCCGCCTGCGATCTCGGCGACCGGGCGGCGGTCGCCCGGCTCCTGGGGGCGATCCCGGCCGAGCGACCGCTGACCGCCGTCATCCACGCGGCGGGTGTCGTCGACGATGCCACCCTCGGGTCCCTCACCCCCCGCCACCTGGACGCCGCCCTGGCCGCCAAGGCCGACGCCGCCTGGCATCTGCACACCCTCACCCGCCACGCCGACGTGGCCGCGTTCGTCCTCTTCTCCTCGGTCGCCGGTCTGCTCGGCTCGCCCGGGCAGGGCAACTACGCCGCGGCCAACGCCTTCTTGGACGCGCTCGCCCACCACCGGCGCGACTCGGGCCTTCCGGCGGTGTCGCTGGCATGGGGGCTGTGGGAGCAGACCAGCGGCATGACCGGGCACCTGGACCAGGCCGACCGCGCCCGGCTGGCCCGGCTCGGCATCAGTCCCTTCACGACCGGGCAGGCGCTCGACCTCTTCGACGCCGCCCTCGGCCACCACCGCCCCGTCCTCGTCCCCGCCCGCCTCGACACCCCGGATCCGCACCCCGGTTCGTCGACCGTGCCTCCCTTGTACCGGGGACTGGTCGGATCCAGGACACGGCGAACACGCCCCGTGTCCGCCACCACCGGGCCGTCCCCCCTGCACACCCGCCTCGACGGTCACGGCCCGGCCGAGCGGCACGAGATCCTGCTCTCACTGGTCCGCTCGCACGCCGCCCTCGTGCTGGGCCGCGACGATCCGGACACCGTCCATCCCGGCGCGCACTTCCGCGGCCTGGGCTTCGACTCCCTGACCGCGGTGGAGCTCCGCAACCGGCTCAACGCCGCCACCGGTCTCCGGCTGTCCACCACCCTCGTCTTCGACCACCCCACGCCCGATGAACTCGCCCGTCACGTCGGGGAGCAGGTGCTTGGCGGCGGCGAAGCGGCGCGGGTGGCCCCGATGCTGGCCGAGCTCGACAGGCTGGAAGCGGCGCTGTCCCGGGTGGACGGGGACGACGCGATCCGGGCGAGGGTGACGGCCCGGTTGCAGGCCCTTCTCCTGAAGTGGAACGAGTCCGACGGTCCGGCGGCGGGCGGTGACGGCGAGGGCGAGGGCAGGCTGGCGTCCGCCACCGCCGCCGAGGTGCTGGATTTCATCAGAAACGACCTCGGCCTCTCCTGAACGACGACACGCTCGAAGCCAGGGACGAACGACTGGAGTGCCATGACCACCGCATCGCAGAACATCTCCCCCGACCACGTGGCCGACTACTACGACCGTCTCACCGACCTGATCGGCGAGGCGGCGGGCGGCAACCTCCACTTCGGCTACTGGCCGCATCCGCACGACGGAAGCTCCCTCGGGGTCGCCGCCGACCGGCTGACCGACCACCTCATCGGCAAACTCGGCGACATCGCGGGCCGCCGGGTGCTGGACGTGGGCTGCGGCTCCGGCAGGCCGACCGTACGGCTGGCGCGGAGCGGGCCGGCCGAGGTCGTCGGCGTCACCGTCAGCCCCGTACAGATCGAGCGGGCGACGGCGCTCGCCGAGCGGGAGGGAGTGGCCGACCGGGTGCGTTTCGTCCGCGCCGACGCCATGACGCTGCCGTTCCCCGACGCCTCGTTCGATGCCGTATGGGCGCTGGAGTGCATGTTCCATATGCCCAGCCCGGCGCAGGTGCTGGGGGAGATCGCTCGGGTGCTCCGCCCCGGCGGACGGCTCGCCGTCATGGACGTCGTGCTGCGGGAGCCGGTCGCGAGGCGGGACCGCGGCGCCGTCGAGCGCGGCCGCTCGATGTTCGCGGTCCCGGCCCATATCGAGTTGGTGGAGTACCCCCGGCTGATCCTCGGCGCGGGCCTGCGGCTGGAGGAGCTGGCCGACCTGGGCGACGACATCGTCCGCCCGTCCATGGATGCCCTGGGCGGTGCCGTCGTCGCCAACTCGGCCGCCTATGCGGCGGCCTTCGGCGTCGACAGCGAGCGGTTCGACACACTCGTGGCGGAGTGGGCGCGGATGAACTCGTCGCTCAAGCTCGGCTATGTGGTCCTGACCGCCAAGCGCCCCGAGGGTCCGGCCGGGGGCTGATCACCGCACGGTCATCCGGCGTTGAAGCGGTACGAGCCGGCCCGGGCCCGGTAGACCTTGTAGGAGGCTCCCCCGGAGGTGTCGTCGCGGACGAAGGCGACACCCCGGGGCGCGGTGACGGGCTTGTTCCGGGTGGGGGCCCAGATCTCGGCGTCGGTGTTGTACGGGATGGTGACCGCGAGGTCGATCCTGCCGTCCGGCAGGCGCCGCCACCGCGAGGACACCGTGCCGCGTACGGTGTCGATGGAGGCGCTGACGTGGTCGAGCGTCGCGGGCGCCAGATCGGTGTCCTGCGTGTCCTTGGGGACGCGGCTGTTGACCGCGGCTGACGGTATGTACGGGCGGATGCGCAGCGACGCGTAGGCGGTGGCGGTCGGCTTGATACCGGCCAGGCTCTGGTAGAACCAGGTGGCCACGTTGGAGCGGTAGTGGTGGTTGACCGAGAGCCGGTCGGTCCACTGCTCCCACAGCGAGGTGGCGCCCTTGGCGATCTGGTGGACGTAGCCGGGCGTACCGGTCTGGGTGACGGCCCCCAGCGCGATGTCCGTGTAGCCGTACTCGCTGAGGATGTTGAACTCGTAGCGCGATCCGTACATGTCGTTCTGGATGTGGTGGTCCGCTGCCACGATGCGGTCGGCGAGCAGCTTGGCCAGCACCTTCTTGTTCTCGGCGAGCGTCTTCGTACCGGCCAAGTAGCGGGGGTCGTCGGGGTCCAGGTCCGAGCCGGGCACCAGGTCGAGGGCGATAGCCAGGGCGTTCTCGCTGGAGATGCTGCCCTGGGTGAAGTGTCCCGAGGAGGCGTCCCAGTAGTTGGCGATGAACGCCCTGCGCAGGGTGCGCGCCAACTTCGCGTAGTGTGCGGCGCGTTCGGTGCGGCCGAGCCGGGTGCCCACCTCGTCCATGTAGTCGCAGAAGTGGATGTAGAAGGCGAGGCTGATGACGGCGTTGCTGCCGGGGGGCTCGGCGCCGGAGTAGGCGCCGAGGGAGGCTTCGAACATGTAGTGGTTCTCGGCGGTGAACAGCGTCTCGTAGTACTTCAGGAGGGTGTCCTGGTGGTCGTAGAGCTCGGCGAACAGGCTGCTGTTGCCGTAGTACGCGTACAGCTCCCTCGGGATGACGAAGTACGCCGAGTCCCAGGCCGGCACCGCCTTCCACGCGGCGCTCCAGCCGGGGGTGTGGTCGTAGCCGTAGCCGCCCTTGGCGACGGGCACGAACATGGGCAGCTGGCCGGTGGAGATCTGGGTGTCGGGGAAGTGGCGCAGATAGTTGGTGAGGACGGCGTTGACGTCCCAGGTGAGGGACTGCGATTCGGAGCTGGCCATGGCGTCGCCGGTCCAGCCGTTCTTCTCCCGTGAGGGGGTGTCGGTGGGCTTTTGGACCAGGTTGTTCTGCTCGGCCCACTCCAGATTGCGCTGGAGGCGGTTGAGCAGGGCGTTGTCCGTGGTGAACGTGCCGGTGCGGGCGAAGCCGGAGCGGGCCACGTCGACGGTCAGTACGTCCGCGTCCCGCGTGAGGTCGGGTGTCCGGCCGAGGACGGTTTCGAGGTTCATCACTTCCAGGTAGCGGAAGCCGAAGTGGCTGAACCGCTGTTCCCAGGTCTGCGCCGGCCGCCTGCCGACGGTGTAGTAGTGCGTCTGGAGGTTGGCGTCGTGCTGGAAGTTCTCCTCCTCGACCGACAGCGGGGAGCCGGTGCTGCCGTCGCCGCCCGAGATGCGGTTGCCCCCGCGGATCCGCAGGGTGATGCCCTCCTTGGCGGGGCGTACATCGGTGAGGGACAGCCGGACGAAGCCCGTCAGGATCTGGCCGTAGTCCAGAACCCAGACGCCCGAGCCGGGCGCGGTCTCGGTGAGCGAGACCGGGCGCAGCGTCTGGCTGACCAGCACCGGCTCCGCCTCGTGGGCCCGTAGGGCGGCCGGTCTGAAGCCCTCGGGGACGGTCGTGGCGGGCAGCGCTCCGTGGTGCTTCGGTGCGGGGCCGGAGCAGCTGCCCGGCGGGATCAGGGCGGTGGCCGGGCGCCACTGACCGCCGGCGCGGTAGCCGACCGTGCGCCAGTCGCCGAGCCGGTCCGCGCGCCGGGCGTCGTACTTCTCGCCCGAGTAGACGGAGTCGAACGTCGTGGGCCCGTCCGCGGTGAGCCAGTCCCGGTCGGTGACCAGCGTGGTGGCCGAGCCGTCCGTGTAGGACACGACGAGCTTCGCACGCAGGCGCGGCGCTCCGGCGTAGGGAGCGAGCTGCCAGTACCACTCCTGTGGCGTGGTCACTCCGTACCAGCCGCGGCCGAGTTCGGCGGCGAGGACGTTGTCCCGGCCGACCCGGAGCAGCGCGGTGACATCGAAGGTGTCGTAGAGCACCGTACGGTCGTAGGTGCTCTGGTCGGTGAGCAGCCGGGGGATGTTGGTGCGGTCCCCGGCCGGCTGTTTGCCGTCCACGGTGATCGGATCGCCGTTGACGGTGAAGGTGACATTGCCCGCGGCGCTCAGGTGGAGGCGTGCCGTCGCGATGCGCCGGCCGCGGGGCAGGGTGAACGCGCGGCGCAGCACCGGTGCCGGGTTGGCGATGGGCAGCATGGCGTTCTTGGCCGGGATGTAGGGGTTCTTGGGCGGGAAGGTCAGGCCGTCGAGGGTGCCGATGCCGCTCTCGAACGGGTTGGCGCCGGTGGTGAGGTCGGCGGAGAAGTCGGGGGCGCCGGTGCCCGTCACCGTGACGCTGCGGACGGTGGCCGAGGTGGCGCCGCCGAAGCCGAAGCTGCCATGGCGGCGGATCTGGTCCTTCGTGAGCGTGCGGCGGTCCACCTCGACACCGCCCACCTCCGTGGTCACGGTGAGCCCGCGGACCGTGACCTTCACGGTGTGGTCGTGGGAGGCCCAGGTGTCCTTCGTCAGCCCGGTCGAGGCGGGGAGGGTGACCGTGCCGACCGGGACGCCGCGGGTGCCGGCGGCGGTGGGGTTGGTCTCGCTCTGCGGGTCGTAGAAGTCGACGCCCCAGTTGGGCTCGGATGTGCCGTCGTCCACCCAGGTGTTACCGGCGTAGTGGCTGGTCTTCATGGTCAGCTGCATATCGTCGCCGCTCTGGCGGATGGTCCAGTCGAGCCCTTCGCCCCAGGTCTTGCCGATGGGTTCGGCGCGCAGCAGCAGGGACAGCCCGCTCGCCGGGTCCGTGCCGCCGCGGAAGACGACGGTGGCGGTCAGGTCCTTCCAGTCGTGGTCCTGCGGCTGGCGTCCGCCGATCCACAGCGCGCCCGACCAGTCCTTCTCGCCCTTCAGCAGGCCGGTCTCCCACCTCTCGGGCTCGCTCCAGCGGCCGGGTGCGCCCTTCTCGTCCCACGTGCGCACCCGCCAGAAGTACGGCTGCTCCGACCGCAGCGCGCCACCGCCGTAGGCCACGTCGACGCTGTGCGGGCTTGCGACCTTGCCGCTGTGCCAGATGTCCGCCCGGCCGGGTGCGGTCCCGACCTGGATCTCGTACGCGGTCTGCCGGTCCACCGGGGGCACCCAGCCGAACGTCGGCGCGGTCTGTGTCCCCAGGGGCTGGATCCGGGAGTTGACCTGCAGATCCACGGGCGCGGAGCCGTGTCCGCCGGTTGCCGTCGCGCTCGCCGCCCGGGCACTGGGTGCGGTGGCGAGCGGGAGGGAGGCCCCGGCTGCCGCCGCCGTCATGATGCCGAGCATGTGTCGACGGCTCAGCGCGCTTCTGTTCTCCTCGGGCACGGCTCAGTTCCTTTCAAGGTTGTGCGATGTTTCGGGTTGTGCGATGTTTCGGCATTTCCGGCGGCCCGGCTCGATCACATGACGTCGGCGATCAGACGCGACAGATAGGCGTCCATGTCGGCCCCACGTTCGCGCAGTTCGTCGGCGACTTCCGGCACCGTGAGAATGAGGAAGCGGTCGTCGGCGATGCCGTCGGCGACGAGTTCGCCGACCGTACCGGCGTCGAGCACCGGGGAGTTCGGTCCGCGCGGCGGCGAGATCTCGCCGTAGAAGGTGACCTGCTCGACGATGTTCGTGGCCACGATCCCGGGGCACAGACAGGAGACCCCGATGCCCCGTGGCCGCAGATACAGGGCGAGCGCTTCGGACAGCCCGACCACCGCGTGTTTGGTCGCGGTGTACGGCATCTGCTCATATCCGTAGGGCAGCAGTCCCGCCGTGGAGGCGGTGTTCACCACATGGCCGGCCCCCTGCTCGACGAGTACGGGCAGGAAGACCAGGTTGCTGCGTACGATGCCGAGCAGATTGACGTCGATCACGCGCTGCCAGGCGTCGAGGGGGATGTCCTGGACGGGGCCGACGGCGAGGATCCCCACGTTGTTCATGACGATGTCCACGCGGCCGAACCGCTCAAGCGCCAGATCGCGGACCGCCTGGAGGTCTTCCAGGCGGGTCACGTCGCAGACCGCGGCGATGCCCCGCTCGCCGAGCTCGCCGGCGACGGTGCTGGCCCGGTCGCCGTCGCGGTCGGTGACCACGACCCGGGCGCCGCGCCGGGCGAGCGAATGCGCCGTGGCGCGGCCGATCCCGCTGCCTCCTCCGGTGACCACCGCTACGGCGTCGCGCAACTGCACACTCATGGAACCGGTATTCCTCTCCTCGGGCAGGTGGGGGCTGTACCCAGCGGGCGGTCCGGACCGGACACCGCGGTCATGCCTCGCTCGACGGCTTGGCGCCGCCGAGCCCGCGCCATCGCGCCCGTAGCGCGCGGGCCGCGGCCTTGGGCCGTCGGTCGCGGGTGAAGACACCCTTCCTGTTTCCGTCGACCCGGTGGATGCCGTTCGAGGTCTGGAAGTCGGCGAAGTTCCAGATGTGTTCGCCGACGACCTCCTCGATCCGGTCGAAGGTCCGGTGGTACGTGGCCAGATAGGCGGTCTGGTACTCCTCCGTCCACGGCTGGTCCCATACGGAGTGCAGGCCCTGGAGGGTGTCCGCGCCGTACTCGCTCATGATGATCGGCTTGCCGAACTTGGCGGCCCAGCCGCGCAGATCGCCCTCCAGGTAGCTCTCGGCGGCGGTCAGGTCGCCCGTCGCGATGTACCAGCCGTAGTAGCGGTTGATGCACAGGACGTCGAACAGGTCGGCGATGCGGTCGTTGTCGGAGGTCGCGAACATCACGGCCGCATAGCAGACGGGACGGGTGGGGTCGAGCTTGCGGGTGAGTTCGAGAAGCGGTTCGAAGTATTCACGCGCTCCCTCCTCATTGGAGGACGGCTCGTTCGCGATGCACCACATCACGACGCTGGGATGGTTCTTGTCGCGGGCGATGAGCTCCCTGATCGCCTGGGCGTGGGCGGCGCGGGTGTCGTCGTTGATGGTGTCGGGCGAGAAGGTGGGGCGCACCGGCACGCCGGTCAGCCCGCCCTCGACGGCCAGGTTGAGGCCGACGGCCGCCGTCTCGTCGATGACGACGATGCCGTGCCGGTCGGCGAAGTCCAGCACCTCCTCGGCGTACGGGTAGTGCGAGGTGCGGAAGGAGTTGGCGCCGGCCCACTCCATCAGCTGGAAGTCATGGACGAGATAGGCGTCGTCGTGCCCCTTGCCGCGCACCGGAGTGTCCTCGTGTTTACCGAAGCCGGTGAAGTAGAACGGCTCGCCGTTGATGAGGAACCGCGCTCCGCGCACCTCGACCGTGCGTACGCCGAAGGGCTGGGCGTAGGTGTCCACCACGGCGCCGGCGTCCATGACCTCGGCGACGAGGTCGTACAGATGGGCAGCGCCCGGCCGCCACGGTGTCACGTTCTCGATGCGCAGGGTTCCGCTCGCCCCGTCGGACACCGCGACCTCGTCTCCCGACGGGTCCAGGACACGGACCCGGACGGGGGCGGCCGTGCTGGTGGTGACCTCGTAGTCGACCGTGCCGGTGGCGCCGTCGAGGCCGGTCACCACGGTGATGTCGGCGATATGCGCGGCGGGCACGCTGTACAGCCATACGGAGCGGGCGAGGCCCGCGTAGTTGTAGAAGTCGTGCAGATAGGTCTGGGTCCGGCGGCCGTCCTGGCTCACGGTGATCCTGCCGGGCGGGATGGTGGTGTTCGTCAGCTCGTTGTTGACCCCGATGGTGAGCCGGAACTCCTGGCCGGGGCGTACGTGGTCGGTGATGTCGGCCTCGAACGGGGTGTAGCCACCGATGTGTTCGGCGACCAGCGCACCGTCGACGTACACCCGTCCCCGGTGTGTGGCGGCGTCCACCCGCAGGATCGCCCGGTCGCCCGCCCAGCCGCGCGGCACCCGCACCTGGCGCTGGTACCAGACCCAGCCGACGTGGTCGCGGATGGCGCCGTCGGTGAACAGGTCGTTGTAGCTCGCCGGGACCGCGGCTTCCAGCGGGGTGTCGAGCGGGCCGGTCCACGGGGTCTCGCCCACGGTCCCCTCGACGGAGAACTTCCAGACTCCGTCGAGGTTCACCAGTTCGCGGGTGGCGGTCGGACGGGGCTTCAGCATCGGGTTCCTCTCCGGTGGGGAAACGGGTGGCGGCGGATCGTCACAGGCGCCCGCGGCGCGCTACCTCGCCCAGCCAGGCCAGGCTCGGCTTGGGGTGGCGCTGATACGTCTCGCGGTCGACGGCGATGAGGCCGAACGTGGGCTCCCAGTGGCCCCACTCGAAGTTGTCCAGGGCGCTCCAGTGGAGGTAGCCGCGGATGTCGATGCCGTCGTCGACGGCCGCGAGGAGATGTCCGATCGCCTCCTTGGTGTAGGCGATCCGCCGCTCGTCGTCGGCGGTGGCGATCCCGTTCTCGGTGACCAGGATCGGGATGCCACCCGTGGCCTCCCATACGTGCCGCACCGCGATGCCGATCGCGTCGGGCCGGTACGCGTTGCCGGTGAGCGTGGTGTCCGGGCCCTGCGGATGCGGGACGATGCCGTTCTCGTCGACGGGCTGGCTGGAGTACGACTGCACCCCGATGAAGTCGTCCTCGCGGGCGGCCTCGAGGTACAGGTCCTCGCGGACATAGCGCAGTTCGCGGAGGATCTCCTCGTTGCCGGGGGTCGGGGTCAGGGCCTGGCAGGCCACCGTCCAGCCGACGGCGGCATCGGTGTGCTTCTTCAGGATGTCGCGGGCCGCGTGGTGGGCCTCGGCGAGTCGCCGGCCGATCTGCGGATCGGGGTTCGGCAGGACCGGCCGCGCGGCGCCCTCGACGGTCGGGCTCATCCACTCCTTGGTCGACGCGGGCGCGTCGGATGCCTGCACGAGGCGGCTCATCGTCACCATGATGGCGAGCATGTTGGGCTCGTTCATGGTGCAGACCCACTTGACGTCGTCGAGGATGCTGGTGGCCGCCCGGATATACGCCTGGAAGCGCTCGACGGCCCGCTCCCCCGCCCAGCCCCCTTCGTCCACGAACCACTTGGGGTTGGTGAAGTGGTGCAGGGTGACCACCGGTTCGAGGCCGAGCTGCCGGGCGGTGTCGATCATCCGACGGTAGTGGGCCAGTTCGGCGCGGGAGAACTCGCCGGGAATGGGCTCGATACGCGCCCACTCGATACCGAAGCGGTACGAGGTCAGACCCGCGTCGGCCAGCAGCCGCATGTCCTCCGGGTAGCGGTGATAGCTGTCGATCGCGTCGCCGCTGAGTTCCATACCGGGCAGCAGCTGCTCGGTGGCCCACCAGTCGCTGTTGAGGTTGTTCCCCTCCACCTGGTGGGGGGCGGTGGACGCACCCCAGAGAAAACCGGGCACGAGTCGGGTCGTCATGGTCACTTTCCTTCTTCCGTAGAGCTGGGGACCGGGCGCTCGCCCGCCTTCCGCCGTTGCCGCTCCTCGCGCCGCTTCCGCTGCTCGACGGGATTCGCGACCGGGGCGGCGAGCAACAGGCGCCGGGTGTACGGGTGTTCGGGGGTGGAGGTGATACGGCCGGCCGGGCCGGTCTCGATGACGTCGCCGCGGTGGACCACGCTCACCCGGTGGCTCACCTGCCGGATGACCGCGAGGTCGTGCGAGACGAAGAGATACGCGACGCCGGTGCGCCGCTGGATGTCCACGAGGAGATCGAGCACACGCGCCTGCGTCGACAGGTCGAGCGCGGAGACCGGCTCGTCGCAGACGATCAGCTTGGGCCCGGGGGCCAGGGCCCGGGCGATCGCGACGCGCTGGCGCTGGCCGCCGCTGAACTCGCGCGGCAGCCGTTCGGTGGCGTCGGCCGGCAGCCCCACGTGGTCCAGCAGTTCGCGCACGCGCGCCCGGGCGTTGCGTGGCCGCGCGCCCTGGGCCACCAGGGGCTCGGCGAGGGTGTCGCCGATCGTGAGGGACGGGTTGAGTGAGGAGTAGGGGTCCTGGAAGACGACCTGGATATGGCGGGCGAGGGCGCGGCGCTCCTTCGCCGTACGGTGGGTGATGTCCTGGCCGAGAAAGCCGATGTGTCCACCGCTGGGCTTCAACAGGCCGAGCACCGCCCGGCCGATGGTCGTCTTACCGGATCCGGACTCGCCGACGATGCCCAGCGTCTCGCCCTCGTCCACCGCCAGGGACACCCCGTGCAGCACCTCCCGCGGGCGGGCGCGGAATCCACGCCCGCGCCCCGGGTAGGCCACGCGCAGATCGCTCACGTCGAGCAGGGCCCGGGCCGTCGTCATCGCGCCTCCGTCTCGAACGTGTCCGTCTTGGGCGTGTCCGTCTTACGCGTGTCCGTCTTACGCGTGTCCGTGGCGGGCCGGTCGGTGCGCAGGGTGTGCTCGTCGAGGATGGAATCCAGCAGCATCCGGGTGTAGTCCTGCCGCGGGGCGCTGAAGATGTCGAGCACGTCGCCGGCCTCGACGATCCGCCCCGTCCGCATGACCGCGACGCGGTCGCAAGCGTCGGCGACCACCCCGAAGTTGTGGGTCACGAGCAGCACGGCCATGTTCATTTCCCGCTGCAGATCGCGCAGCAGGTCGAGGATTTCCGCCTGCACGGTGACGTCGAGCGCCGTCGTCGGCTCGTCGGCGATGAGCAGCAGCGGGCGGCTCGCGATCGCGCCGGCGATGAGCACGCGCTGGGCCATACCGCCGGAGATCTGGTGCGGATAGGAGGAGAAGGTGGCCCGCGGATCCGGGATGCCGACCCGGTCCAGCAGGGCGAGGACGCGTGTCCGCGCTTCGCGCCGGGTCATCGGCGAGGACGCGCGCAGCCCCTCGACGAGCTGTGCTCCCACCGTGAAGTTGGGGTCGAGGTTGGACATGGGCTCCTGCGGTACGTACGCGATGGAGGTCCCGCGTACGGCGCGCAGTGCGCGCTCGTCCAGGCCGAGGAGTTCGCGTCCGTCGAGCCGGATCGAACCGCGGGTGACGACCGCCTCGGCGGGCAGCACACCGAGGACGGCGAACGCGGTCTGGGTCTTACCGGATCCCGACTCGCCGACGAGACCGAGGGTCTGCCCCGCTTCCAGGGTCAGGGTGACGCCGCCGACGACCTCCTTCAGCTCGCCCGTCGGTGTCGGGTAGGCGATGGCCAGGTCCTCGACGGTCAGCAGGCCCGGAGCCGCCACCGTAGCGGCCCCGGCCGGTGTCGAGCCCGGCCCGGTGTGCGCCGCCCGCGCGGTCGGCCGGCGCTCGGGTGGGGCGATCCGGGACGGCACCGGCCGACCGCCGTCCAGCGCGTCCCTGAGCGAGTTGCCGAGCAGCACCAGGGACGCGGTGATGATGCCGAGCGCCAGACTCGGCCACAGGAACTGCAGTGGTTCCTCGTACAGGTTGCCGAAGCCCTCGGAGATCATCGCGCCGAAGCTGGGGACCGTGCTCGATCCGACGCCGAGGAAGGCGAGGCCCGACTGGACGGAAATGGAGGATCCGGCGAGGAAGGCGGTGGCGATGACGACAGGGCCCCGGACCACGGAGAACACATGGCGCCACAGAATGCGCCGGTCGGACAGGCCCGAGACGCGGGCGGCGTCCACGTAGAGCTCGTGCTTCACGCCGAGGACGAGGTTGCGTACGAGGCGGTAGATCCCGGGTGAGAGCAGCACGCCGAAGATCAGCATCGTGGCGCGGTAGTCGCCGCCCGTCACCGGCATCAGCACGATGAGCAGCAGCAGCCCGGGGAAGGTCATGACGAGGCTGAAGACCCATTCGGTGACGCCCCGGACGCGGCGGCCGTAGTAGCCGCCGATGAGCCCGAAGGTGACGCCGATGGCCAGGGCGATGCCGGTGCCGATGAGGGCGGCGACCACGCTGGTGTTGATGGAGGCCAGCAGCCGGGCGAAGATGTCGCGCCCGCTCTTGTCGCCGCCCAGCGGGTAGCCGTCGGTTCCGGCAGGGGCGTTGACCGCGTCGAGGGAGGCTTGGTTGGGGCCGTGGTCGGTGAACAGCGGGGAGAGTTGACCGAGGAGGACCACGGCCAGGAGAAGGCCGGCGCTGATGACGGCCTGCGGATCCGTCAGGAGCCGGCGCAGCGGCGATCTGCGGCCGGGGGCTGCGGTGCGGCGTTCGGCAGTGTGGTGTTCGGCGGTGCGGTGTTCCGCGGTGCGGTGTTCGGCGGTCACTGGAGGACCCTCGCCTTCGGGTTGAGCCAGCCGTTCACCAGGTCGACGACGAGGTTGACGCACACCACGAGCAGCACACCGAAGAGGCTGATGCCCATGATGATGGGGATGTCGCCCTGCAGGGACGCGTTGAAGGCGTACTGGCCGAAGCCCGGCAGCGCGAAGACCTGCTCGATGATGAGGGCGCCGCCGAGCATCTGGATGAACTCCAGCGACAGTACGGTGAGCGCCGGCCCGGCCGCGCCGCGCAGGGCGTGGCGCAGCACGATCGACCGGGTCGGTATCCCCCGGGTGCGCAGGGTGCGGATGTGGTCCTTGCGCAGTTCGCCGATCATGGCGCCGCGGATCTGGGAGGTGAGGCCCGCGACGCCGCTCATCATCAGGGCGACGACGGGGATGGCGATGGTGGAGGCCCAGCCTGCCGGGTTCTCCGCCAGCGGGGTGTAGCCGGTGGCCGGGAACCAGTGCAGCTTGACGGCCAGTACGTAGACGAGGGCGATCGCGATCAGCAGATTCGGCACCAGATAGCCGACCATCGACACGCCCTGTGCGATCCGGTCGACGGCGCCGCCGCGGGTGGCGGCGAGCACACCGAGCACCACGCTGATCAGCGTGGTGACGAACAGCGCGGCGAGCACGATCGACAGCGTGACCCCGAGGCGGGCCGCGAGGGCCGACCGTACGGGCTCGCTGGTGAAGTAGGAGAGGCCGAGGTCGCCGCGGATGGCATGGGACAGCCAGTCCAGGTACTGGGTGAACAGCGGGCGGTCGAGTCCCAGCTGGGCCTTCTGGGCCTGGACGCGGGCGGGTGTCGCCCCGTTTCCGACGATGCTGCTCGCGACGTCGTCGAACGAGGTGCTCAGCAGCAGGAACGTGATCATGGTCACCAGGACCGCGAGCACCAGGCCCGCGGTGAGGCGGCGCAACACGTAGAGGATCATGACGCGGTTCAACCGCGGGCCTGGTCGGCGGCGCCGAACTGCCGGATGGTGGCCATCGTCGAGGAGCCGTCACCGAGGTAGGTGATGCCCTTCTTTGTCGCCCAGTCGCTGCCGATGTAGAACACCGGGCCGTACCACGCGTTCTCGGCCCCGAACTTGTTGATCGCCTTGTAGCTGTCCGCGGCCTTCGCCGGGTCCAGCTCCCGGTTCGCCCGGTCCAGCAGCTTGGTGAGCTCGGGGTCGGTGGAGTTGAACACGTTGCGGTAGCCGGTGGGGCTGTAGAAGTTGCGCGCCTCGATCGGGGTGGTGTTCAGCCCGTCGACGATCAGGAACATCGGGTACTTCTTGGAGGCGAGGGCGGAGACGCTCTGCTGTGCGGGCACGGGCTGCCACGTCACCTTGATCCCGATGTCGGCGAGCGCCTGGGTGAACGTCGGCTCGAACGGCTTGCTGACGACGAGGCTCGGCATGGTCACGGAGAAGCCGTTGGGGTAGCCGGCCTCGGCCAGCAGCCGCTTGGCGGCCGCCGGGTCGTACGCGTATGTCTGGTCCAGCGCGGGGTCGTGTCCCGGTCCCTTGGGGTTGAAGATCTGCTCGGTCGGCCGGCCGGAGCCGCGCAGCAGCCGCTTGACCATCTTGGTGCGGTCGAAGGCCATGTTGATCGCCTTGCGGACCCGCAGATCACCGAGCGGCTTGAGGACGTCCCCCGAGCGGTCGCCCAGGACCAGCGTCGCCACCGCGGTCGCCTGGACGTGCCTGGTCTCAAAGCCCGTCGACCTGAAGGTGGAGACCTGTGCGACATCGACGGTGCCGGCGTTGGTCTCGCCCGCCTTGAGGGCGTTGGCCATCGCGGTCTGGTCGGAGATCACCCGGACCTTGACGGTCCGGAAGGGGTAGGCCTTCTTGTTCCAGTAGTCGTCACGTCGCTTGAGCACATAGACGGACCCGTTCACCGTCGCCCCCTTGTCGAGGGTGTAGGGGCCCGAGCCGACCGGGTTCAGCGCGGCGCTCTTGGCGTCCATCGTCTTGGGGTCGCCGATGACGCCGGCGGCCGTGGAGAGCGAGGTCAGCAGCGAGCCGTCCGGCCGCTTCAGCTTGATCACGACGGTGGTGGCGTCAGGTGCCTCGACCGAGGTGACGGAGGCGAGCACGCCCTGGCTCGGCCCCGGCATGGTCCTGATCCGCTCCAGCGTCGTCCGTACGGCGGCCGCGTCGACGGGGGTGCCCGTGCTGAACTTCATGCCGGTGCGCAGGGTGAGGGTCAGGGTGCGCGCATCACCGGAGTAGCGCCAGCTCTTTGCCGCGCCGGGGCGCAGCTCGCCCTTGTTGTCCTGGATCAGCAGCGTGTCGTAGATCGAGTCCCAGATGTAGGTCTGCTGCCCTTCCAGGAGTTGGGTGGGGGCGAGCGAGTTGGGCGTACCGAAGATCGAGAGTGCCAGCGTCGTCCCCGAGGACGAGGACGCTCCGCTCGACTCGCTGTCGCACGCCGACGATGTGAACACCAGCGCGGCGACGCCCACGGCGGCCAGGGCGCGAGTGTGGGACCGCGAGTGCGGGTGTCGTATGCGCATGGGGTGGATTCCTTCCGCCATGGGCACGGCTGCCTCCCTGTCGGCTCCACGGGGGAGCGATCGCGCCAACCTTTACCAGCTGGTTGGTTTTCGCTGGGAAGTTAAGCCCGCGTTGCAAGCGCCGGAAAGAGTACGATCGACGTTCGTAATCAGAGCGTTATCTGGCGACCTTCTGTGATACGGCTCCGCAAATACCTACCGTGTGGTAAGTTTTGGCGCCCGGCTTCGTCGAGGAGAGTGATCGCACCGTGAGTCAGGCAAAGGCACGTGGTCCATACGCCAAGACACCGGCCCGCAGAGCCGAGATCGTACGGGCGGCGCGCGACAGTTTCGCGGAGAACGGCTACGCCAAGGCATCCCTGCGCGATATCGCGGAACGGGCCGGGATCACCCACGCCGGCCTCCTCCACCACTTCCGCAACAAGGACGAGCTCCTTGCCGAGGTGCTTGCCGAGCGCGACTCCGAGGAGTGGCAGCACGGCGTGTCCCAGGTCGACAGCGCGGACCGGCTCGCGCCCTACCTCGGCGAGCTCATCCGCCACCATCAGAAGGCACCCGAGCTGATGCGCCTGTGGATCGAGCTCGCCGCCGCGGCCTCACGCTCGGACCACCCCGCCCACGACTACTTCATCGCGCGCTATGAGCGCGGGCGTGCGCAGTTCACCGAGGGGTTGCGGGACGGGGCGGCCCGTGGCCGGCTGCGCGAGGACCTGAGCCCCGAGAGCGCCGCCATCCTCTTCCACGCCGTGCTCAACGGGCTCCAACTGCAGTGGGTACTCGACCAGGACCTCGATATCGTCGGCCCCGTCACCGACTTCGTACGGCTACTCTTCGGCCACGAGCACACCGACGAGTGAGCGCTCACGCCGAGGAGTGAGGGCCCAGGCCGACGGCTGAGCGCTCAGGCCGCCCCCGGCGGCGGTCCGCTGGTCCCCCGCACCACGAGCTTGGGATCCAACACCGCCTCCCGCGGCTCCAGTTCCGGGTTCTCCAGCCGCTCCACGGCGAACCGGACCGCGTACTCGGCCATCAGCACCGCGTCCTGACGAACAGTTGTCAGCCCTATCGGCATGAGATGGGAGAGGTGGCTGTCGTCGTAGCCGACGACCGAGATATCGCGCGGGACGTCGACACCGCCCCGCGCCAGGGCCATCCACACCCCCATGGCACACCGGTCGTTGCCCGCGAGGACCGCCGTCGGAAGGGGCAGGCCCCGGTCGCGCTCCGCCAGGAGCAGTTGGCCGGTCTCGATACCGGACTGCTCGGTGTGCTCACCGGGAATCACCCGGATCTCCGGCTCCAGTCCGTGCCGGCGCATCGCCGCCCGGTAGGAGCGCCGCCGCTCGGCCGCCCCGGGGCCCCGGCCGCCGTCGATGTGCACGATCGCTCGATGGCCCAGTTCGACCAGGTGGTCCATGGCCTGCCGGACACCTTTGGCCTCGGCGCTGTGCACGAAGTCCACGCGGGCGCGCGGCACTCGGTGGCCGACCGACACGGTGACGGCGCGCTGCCGGAGCTCATCGAGATAGCCGGGGAGCGCATCGGGGCCGAGCAGGATCAGCGCCTCGCAGCGGTGGCCGAGCAACGCCTCGACCGCCCTGGCCTCGCTCCGCCCCTCGGCCGCCGCGGAGAGCAGCACGTCATAGCCAAGGCGCTCGGCCTCGGGGTAGATCCCCTCGATGAGGTCGCTGTGGAAGGTCTGATGCACCGTGAACATCACGCCGAGCGTACGGCTGCGGCCACGGGCCAGCAGCCGGGCCGCACTGTCGGGGCGGTAGCCGATCTCATCGGCCACCCGTAGCACCCGCTCGCGGGTCTCCTGGCTCGCCCCCGGCTGATTGCGGAACACGATCGAGACCAGCGCACGGGACACACCCGCCCTGTCGGCGACATCGGCCATCGTGGGCCGCTGTCTGCCCGCCGCATCCACCACTGATCCCACCCTTCGACGGAGCCACCCTAGGACAGCCGCGAAATCCTCCGGCAACAAGCTATTGACATGACATTCGGACAGCGGTCATCGTACTCGCACTAGAGCGCGCTAGTAGAGCGCGATAGCAACCCCCCCACCCCCCACACGGAACACAAGGAACACGCAAGGAACACCGCAGGACACTCCCCCGTCCCTCTCCCCAAAGGACATGTCATGGCAACGGCGCCATCTCCCCTCCGGACCACCGCAGGCAATCTGTGCCTCGGCTCCGCCCCCGACTCCTGGGGCGTCTGGTTCCCCGAGGACGAGCACCAGGTGTCGTACACCCGCTTCCTCGACGAACTCGCCCAGGCCGGTTACACCTGGCTGGAGCTCGGCCCGTACGGCTACCTCCCCACCGACCCGGAACGCCTCAAGCGGGAGCTCGACGCCCGTGGGCTCCAGGTCTCCGGCGGTACGGCCTTCGGCGCGCTGCACCGCCCCGAGGCATGGGACGACATGCTCGCCCACGTCCGCCAGGTCGCCACCCTGACGGCCGCCGCGGGCGCCCACCACCTGGTCCTGATCCCGCCCATGTACCGGGACGAGAAGACCGGCGCGTTCACCGAGTCCCCCGAGCTGACCGCCGCGCAGTGGGCCGGCTTCGGCCGCGCCGCCGACCGGCTGGGCAAGCTGCTCCTCGACGAGTACGACGTCCGCCTCGTCATCCACCCGCACGCCGACAGCCATATCCAGACCCAGCCGGAGATCGAGCGGCTGCTCAACGAGTCGGACGGCCGGTACACGAATCTGTGCCTGGACACCGGGCATGTCGCGTACGGCGGCGGGGACAACCTCGACCTGATCCGCCGGTTCGGTGAGCGCGTCGGCTATGTCCACATCAAGCAGATGGCCCCCGAGATCCTGGCCCAGGTCGCCGCCGAGGACCTGTCCTTCGGCGAGGCCGTGAGGCGCGGGGTGTGCGTCTCGCCGCCGGCCGGGGTGCCGAACCCGGCCGATGTGGTCGCCGAACTCTCCGGGCTGGACGCCGAGTTGTTCGTGATCGTCGAGCAGGATCTGTACCCGTGCGCTCCCGAGGTGCCGCTCCCCATCGCCGTACGCACCCGTGAGCATCTGGCCGGCTGCGGCCTGACCGGAATCCGACGCCCGCATCACCACCGCTAGGAGGCGGCCATGGACGTCAGGGACGACGCGGCAAAGGCCCCCGCACCCGCCGCCGCCATCGACGACGCGCCACAGGCGGTCTCCCGGCGGCTGCGGATCATCACCGTCATCGCCACCTTCGGCGGACTCCTCTTCGGCTACGACACCGGCGTCATCAACGGCGCCCTGCCGTATATGACCGACGACCTGGGCCTCACCCCGTTCACCGAGGGCATGGTCACCAGCTCTCTTCTCCTCGGCGCGGCGCTCGGCGCGGTCGCCGGCGGGCGGCTGTCGGACGCGCGCGGCAGACGCCGTACGATCCTCACCCTCGCCGTGCTGTTCTTCGTCGGCGCGCTGGGCGCCACCCTCGCGCCGACCACCGCGGTGATGATCGTGGCGCGGTTCGTGCTCGGCCTCGCGGTCGGCGGCGCGTCGGTGACCGTGCCCGTCTATCTCGCCGAGGTCTCCCCCGCGGAACGGCGCGGTGCGCTGGTCACCCGCAATGAACTCATGATCGTCAGTGGTCAGCTGCTGGCCTTCACCTCCAACGCGATCATCGCGAACATCGGCGGCGAGAGCGGCGGTGTCTGGCGCTGGATGCTGGTGATCGCCACCATCCCCGCCGTCGTCCTCTGGTTCGGCATGCTGGTGATGCCGGAGAGCCCCCGCTGGCTGGCCTCCCAGAGCCGCTTCAACGACGCCCTCGGCGTCCTCAGGCAGGTGCGCTCGCAACAGCGGGCCGAGGCCGAACTCGCCGAGGTGTCCGCACTCGCCGTCAAGGACGAGCAGGAAAAGCTCGGCGGCTGGAAGGACATGAAGTCGGTGCCGTGGGTGCGCAGGCTGATGTTCATCGGCTTCGGCATCGCCATCGTGCAGCAGATCACCGGCGTCAACACGATCATGTACTACGGCACCCAGATCCTCACCGACGCCGGTTTCGCCTCCGACAGCGCGCTGACCGCGAACATCGCCAACGGTGTGATCTCGGTGCTGGCCACCTTCGTCGGCATCTGGCTGCTTGGCCGGGTCGACCGCCGCCCCATGCTGATGACGGGGCAGCTCGGCACGACGGCCGCCCTGCTGCTCATCGGCGTCTTCTCCCTGGTGCTGCCCGCCGGGGACGGAAGGGCGTACGCCGTGCTCGCCATGACGGTGACCTTCCTCGCCTTCCAGCAGGGCGCGATCTCGCCGGTGACCTGGCTGATGCTCTCGGAGATCTTCCCGATGCGGATGCGCGGCTTCGGCATGGGCGTGGCGGCCGTGGTGCTGTGGCTGACCAACTTCGTGATCGGCCTGGTCTTCCCGTCCCTGGTCTCCGGTATCGGGGTCTCCAACACCTTCTTCCTCTTCGTGGTGGCCGGGGTCTTCTCCTTCGCCTTCGTCAAGCGCCATGTCCCCGAGACCAGGGGCCACTCCCTCGAAACCCTCGAAGCCGAACTCCGGGCGCGCTTCTCCTGACCCTCCCGTTCCTCCCGTTCTTAAGGAAACGACCATGACCGTACGTGTAGGCGTCATCGGCGCCGGAATGATCGGCCAGGACCACATCAGGCGCCTCACCGACGTCGTCACCGGGGCGGCCGTCACCGCCGTGACGGACATCGACCAGGCCCGTGCCGCCGAGGTCGCGGCCACGGTGGGCGCGGTGGCGCTGCCCACCGGTGCCGAGCTGATCGCCTCTTCCGAGGTGGACGCCGTCCTCGTCACCTCCTGGGGCCCCACCCACGCCGAGCATGTGCAGGGTGCGATCGCGGCCGGTAAGCCCGTGTTCTGCGAGAAACCGCTCGCCACCACCGCCGAGGACTGTCTGCGCATCGTCGACGCCGAACGCGCCCACGGCCGCCGCCTCGTCCAGGTCGGCTTCATGCGCCGCTTCGACGCCGGATACCGCCAGATGAAGGAGGTCATCGCCGCCGGCTCGCTGGGCACACCGCTGATCGTGCACTGCGCCCACCGCAACCCGACGGTGCCCGAGTCGTACACCTCGGCGATGGCCGCCCAGGACACGGCCGTGCACGAGATCGACGTGCTGCGCTGGCTGCTCGACGACGAGATCGTCTCCGCCCAGGTGATCACACCGCGCGCCACCGGCATGCGGTTCGAGCATCTGAAGGACCCCCAGCTCATGTACTTCGAGACGGCGAACGGCGTCCGTATCGAGCTGGAGGTGTTCGTCAACTGCCAGTACGGCTACGACATCCAGTGCGAGACCGTCGGCGAGAAGGGTCTGGTCCGGCTGCCCGACCCGGCGGCCGTCGGGGTTCGCACCGCCGGAGCGCACGGCACGGCGGTCCCGCAGGACTGGAAGGACCGGTTCGCGGACGCCTTCGACACCGAGTTCCGCGAGTGGATCAACGGCATCGCGGCCGGCGTCGAGCCCGCCGGTCCCTCCGCGTGGGACGGCTACGCCGCCACCGTCATCACCGACGCCGCCGTCCGCTCGCTGGAGTCCGACAGCCGCGTCATCACCGTCGACATGAAGCCCCGACCGGCCTTCTACGGAGGCACCGCATGAAAATCGCCCTCGACCCGTATATGTTCCGCGCCCTGCCGATCGACGACATGGTGCGCACGGTGGCCGAACTCGGCTATGACTACATCGAGCTGTCGCCACGCGACGACTTCATGCCGTTCTTCCTGCATCCGCGGGCGGACGACGAGCGGATCGCCGCGCTGAGGACATCCCTGCGCACCCATGGTGTGCGGCTGTCCTCCGTACTCCCCCTGTACAAGTGGTCCTCGCCCGACGAGGCCGAACGGCAGGCCGCCGTACGCTACTGGAAGCGGATGATCGAGATCACCGCGGAGCTCGCATGCCCGCTGATGAACTCGGAGTTCAACGGGCGTCCGGAGCGGGCCGCGGAGAGCGAGGCGGCCTTCTGGCGCTCGCTGGAGGAACTGCTCCCGCTGTTCGAGCGGGAGGGCATCGCCCTGAACCTGGAAGCGCATCCGGACGACTTCTGCGAGGAGAACACCCCCGCGGTCGACCTCGTCCGCGCCATCAACAAACCCTGGGTGAACTACCTCTACTGCGCCCCGCACTCCTTCCATCTCTCCGGCGCCGACCCTACGGCGGACATCGCGGCGATGATGCGCTACGCGGGCGACAAGCTCCAGCACGTGCACATCGCCGACTCCTTCAACCACAAGGGGTCCTCGGGGCTGCGCTATATCCTCAACCCGCCCGGCACCGCGGCCCGTATCCACCAGCACCTGGACATCGGGCAGGGCGAGGTCGACTGGGGCGCCTTCTTCGGCACCCTGCGCGAGCTGAACTTCGACGGCGTCGCCACCGCTTGCGTCTTCGCCTGGGAGGAGCGGGCACGCGAGTCCTCGGCGTTCATGCTGGACCGCATCACCAAGGAGCTCACCGCGTAGGCGGCCAGGCCCTGGGGTTCTGGGGCCCGGCCGCGCG
>NZ_JBSFMM010000148.1:0-28017 GCF_053599555.1 Streptomyces sp. NPDC000941 | reverse complement strand
CTCTTTCCCTCCCCGACGCTCTTCCTTTGTGGGGCGCACCAGGGCCGTGCTGGCCACCGGCGCCCTGGCGCTGGGCACCACGGGCGCGGCGACGGCCGTCGCCGGCACCGGCTATGGCTGGATCGCCGCCCTGACCACCCCGGTCTCCCCGGACAACTGGGCGCTGACCAGCGCCCTCGGCCGCGCCACCGGCGCCGCCCTGGACGCACTCGGCAGCGGTCTGGCGCCGCTGGCCACCCCGGCCTGGCATGCGCTCGGCCTGCTGGCGACGGCCGTCACCGTCGCGGTCGTCTGGCTGCGTGCCTCCCGCTCCCGCCCCGTCTACGCGCTGGGTCTCAGCCTCATGGCGGTGGCGGCGCTCGGCCCCGCGATCCGCCCCTGGTATCTGCTGTGGGGGCTGTTCCTCATCGCCGCGGCCGCGCCGAGCGGACCGGTGCGCCGGGTGGTCGCCGCCGCGAGCGGGGTGCTGGCCCTGGCCGTACTGCCCAGCGGATTCGCGCCGGACGGACAGCAGCTGACCCTCGCCGTATGCGGCGGGGCGCTGGCGCTGCTCACGCTGTGGTGCGTCAAATGGGCCCCGAGACTCGCCGCAGGCGACCACTGGACGGAGCACGCGGCATGACGGGCCCCACCACCACGCGCGGCCGACTGCTGCTGACGCTCGGGCTGACCGGGGCCGTGGCGCTCTTCCTGGCCACCGTGCCGCTCCACCGCGACTGGTTCGACCTGAGCGTCTACTACGGCACCGTCGACCACTGGCTGCACGACGGGGGCCGCATGTACGACTACACGGTGCCCGGCGCGGACGGCACTGCCTACGGTTTCACCTACCCGCCGTTCGCGGCCCTGTGCATGCTGCCGATGGCTCTGGTGAGCTGGTCGGGTGCGATCACCATCTGCATGCTGCTCAACCTGGCCGCCTCGGCGGTCGTGCTGTACTGGCTGACCGGTCCCCTCGTACGCCGCCACGCCCGGCACCGGTGGTTCGCCTTCGCCGTGGCGGCCTGCCTGTTCGCCCTGCTGGAGCCGGTCCGGGACACCTTCAGCTTCGGCCAGGTCAACCTGGTCCTGCTGGCGCTCGTGCTCTTCGACGCCTGGCTGCTGTCCACCGGCCGTGGCAAGTACGCGGGGTTCGCCATCGGCATCGCCGCCGCGATCAAGCTCACGCCGGCGATCTTCATCTGCTATCTGGCCGTCACCGGGCGCCGGCGCGCCGCCGGGACGGCCGCGGGCACCGCGGCGGCCGCGACCCTGCTGGCAGCCTGGGTGGCGCCGACCGCCTCACGGGACTACTGGACCGAGGACCTGTGGGACACCGACCGCATCGGGGTCGCCGCGTATGTCTCCAACCAGTCGTGGCGCGGAGTGCTGGCCCGGCTCACCGACCCCGTCCCGCCGAGCGGCGCCATCTGGGCGCTGGGGGCGCTCGCCGTCATGGCCCTGTGGGCCCATCGCGTACGGCGCGCTGCCGCCGCGGGGGACGAGGCGGCGGGGTTCGCACTGACCGGCGTCGCCGCCTGCCTGGTCAGCCCGATCACCTGGGTGCACCATCTGGTGTGGCTGATCCCGGCCCTGACGGTGCTGGTCGACACCGGGCTGCGGTCCGGCACGCCGCCCGCGCGCCGCCGCCGGCTGCTGTCCACGGCGGCCGCGGTGTATGTGATCCTGTGCAGCAGCGTGGTGTGGCTGTGGCGCTTCCACCCCACCGGCGTGGACGGCTTCCTGGGGAGCAACGCCTACGTATGGATCTGCCTCGGCCTGCTGCTCGCCCTCCCGGTGCGCGAGCCGGACGCCCCTACGCGTGGGCCGGATGTCCCCGTGCGCGAGCCGGACGTCGCCTTTTCGCCACCGCCGCGCCGACCGGATGTCGATCCGAGTACGCCTCAACGTCTCCCACGGTGGACACCCTGACCACACCGCCCCGGTCTCTCCGCCCCCGAGCACCTGTGAGCGCACATGCCCGCGACGATGATGCCCGAGCGGCAGCGCCTCCCCGCCCGCCGGCGGCTTCCGCTGCGCCAGATCCTGTGCCTGCTGCCGATCGCCGTCGTCGCCGTATGGGTGATCGGGCACTGGTCGCTCATCGGCTCCGGCGCCCGTCAGCTCCTTGACGCCAACCCCTACTGGCTGCTCGCCGCGGTCGCCACGACCGGTCTCGGCTGGGTCGCCGTGTCGTTCGCCCGGCAGGGCACCGTCCTGGAACGGCTGCCTCCGGGGCGGCTGTTCGCCACCCAGTTCGCCGCGGGGGCGGCCAACCACCTTCTGCCGTCGGGGATCGGTGCGAGCGCGGTCAACATCCGCTTCATGACCGGCTGCGGCCTCCCAGCCGCCCGCTCCACGGCCGCGCTCGCCCTGTACTTCCTCGCGGAGGCCACCGCCCGCATCGGGCTGCTGCTGGTCCTCCTGCTCGCCTTCCCCGAAGCGCTCAGGATCGGGCCGCTGCTCCCGGACCGGATCGGGGCGGCATTGCCGTTGACGGTCGGGGCGGCGATCTGCGCGCTGGTGGCCGCGGTTCTGGCGATCCGTCCGGTGCGCCGGATCGTCCGCACCTTCCTGGTCACCGCGCTCACCGACGCCCGCTCGCTGCACGCCCGGCCGTCCAGGGCGCTCGCCCTGTGGGGCGGTTCGGTGGCCTTTCCCGTGCTTCAGGCGGCCGGGCTCGCGGCGGTCGCCGTCGCGGTGGAGCTGGACGTGCCGCCCGGGCATGTCGTACTGGCCTATCTGGCAGCCACGTGCCTGGCCGCGGTCATCCCCTCGCCAGGGGGCATCGGCTCCGTGGACGCCGCGCTGGTGATCGCGCTCGTCGCGACCGGGGCCCCGGCGGACGCCGCCACCTCCGCGGTGCTCGCCTACCGCTTCATCACGGTGTGGCTCCCGTTGATCCCCGGAGCGCTGGTGCTGGGAACCCTGGTGCGCTGGAAGATCGTCTGAGCGACCGCGGCCATGCCGTCGCCGTGCCGCCCAACTGCCGTCCCCTGATGCTTCGTACATTTCCTCTCGCCGCCCAAAAGGTGAACACAGAAAATACGAAGGATTAATTCCGGAAGTCGCCCCATCGTTCTGTAAATTCCGCAGACAGTGGGGCAACCAATCAAGGATTCGCGGGGTCAAACAGGCCGAGTGAGCCCGCCGCGCATTCCACTGGGGGAGTCGTGCGACGTCCATTCGAGCTGCCCGCGTACGCGGCCGTGAACTGTGACCCACGCCATGGGAACTCGTCCGCGTCGCCGGACAAGTAATCGGCGTGAAGTCAAAATTCGCGCCGTCTATCGGAATTGGATCCTGAAGAATTCATGCGATCGCTCATGACCGGCCGACCGGCCCGCACCCGGCCGGATGACCAGCCGCGCGAAGCCGCCGCGCCGCCCGCGCCCGACGCACCGCCGGTCGCGCTGCCGGACGCGCTTCCGGATGTCCCGCGCGGCGTCCGCGGCCGGGCCGCCGCGCTCGCCGCCCTGGTCACGGTGGCCGCCCTGTGCCTCGGCGACGCCGTGGCCCGCAGCTACCCCTTCGGGTTCAGAACCCGCAGCGTGAACGACCTGGGCAATCAGTTCGTGCCCTTCCACGCCCATCTGTGGGACCTGCTGCACGGCCGCGGGGACGGCGGTCTGTTCCTCAACTGGCAGTCCGGCTACGGCGCCGGCTTCCTGCCCGACCTGGGCACCTACCTCGGCAGCCCGTTCGCGCTGCTCGTCGCCCTCTTCCCGCGTGACCGGATCGACCTCGCGGTGTATGTGATCACGCTGCTGAAGATGGCCACGGCCGGTGCGGTGATGGCCCAGCTGCTGCTGACGCTGCGCCCCGGCCGGTGGTGGGCGGCCGGGGCGCTCGGCGCCTCGTACGCGCTGTGCGGCTGGTCCGTGGCCGAGGCCTCGTACAACCCCATGTGGCTGGACGGGCTGATCGCGCTGCCGCTGCTGTGCCTGGTCGGCCACTGGGTCCTGGCGGGGCAGCGGTTCGTCGTGGGCGCGCTGCTGGTCGCGCTCATGTGGATCGCCAACTTCTACACCGCGTACATGGCCACCCTCGGCGCCGTACTGCTGCTGCTCACCCGGCTGCTGGTGGCCGCCCCCACCGGCGTCCCCCTGCGGCAGCGGCTCGCTCCGCTGTGGCGGCCCGTGGCGCGGCTGGCGGGCGTCCTGGCGGTCGGGGTTGGCCTCGCGGCGCCCATGGTCTCGGTCATCTACTTCGGCACCAAACACGCCTACCCGGGCCGGGTCATGGAGTTCACGCCCAAGCCCTGGACGGACGTCATGGCCCGGCTGCTGCCGGGCACGTACAACTTCAGCAGCCCGGCCGTCTACGTCGACACGGTGGCGCTGCTGCTCGCCCTGACGCTGCCGTTCAACCCGGCGGTCCCCAAGCGGCTGCGAGGCGGCTGGACGCTGCTGGTCGCGGCGGTGGCGCTGTCCTTCCAGTGGGGGCCGACCCAGCTGGCCTGGCACGCCTTCAGCGTCCCCAACGGCAGCCAGTACCGGGAGACCTTCGTGCTGTGCGGGCTGCTGGTGACCGCCGCCTGGCTCTCCTTCGCGCACGGCACACCGGGCGGCCGCCCGCTGCTGGCCGCGGGCGCGCTGCTGGCGGTGATCGCGGCGGGCGCGTCCCGCGCCACCGAGCTGATGCGCCCCTGGACCTATCCGCTCCTGCTGGCCGGGCTCGCCGCCGTCGCGGTCGCCCTCCTGCTGGCCCGGTACGCCGGGCGGCACCACCGTCCGCTGCTCGCCGCCCTCGCCGTCGTCCTGGTGATCGGCGCCCAGGTGGGCCAGTCCGCGGCCACCATGGCCGTCGCCGACCGGCTGCGGCTGGGGCATCTGGACGACTACGCGCCTTGGGGCGAGCGCCAGCAGAAGCAGCAGGAGCTGATCGCGGACGCGAACGGCTGGCCCCGGTACCGTACGGACCCGGGCCGCGAACAGACCGTCGGCAACGACCCGCTGCTGGTCGGCGGGCAGGGCGCGCAGTACTACAGCAGCCTCACCGCCGATGTGTTCAGCCGCACCCTCACCGCCCTCGGCGGCGGCTGGTACTCGCGCGGCCGGTCCCTGCAGAGCCTGGACAACCCGGTCACCGACGCGATCTTCTCGGTCGGCGCCCGCGTCCACTCCCCGCCCGATCCGCACCGGGACCCGAACGCGACGATCGACGTCGAGCCGTACGTCACCCGCGCGTCCGTACCGCCCCTGGTCACCGTCCGGCCCGCCGTCAAGAAGGCGCCCGCGTTCGGCTCCTCGCCGTTCCGTAACCAGGAACTGCTGCTCGGGGCCCGGGTGTACACCATGGCCGACAAGGTCGCGATACGTGGCGCGGACGGCGGCCCGGCCGCCCGCACCCCCGAGCACGGCTACCGACTGCCCCCTGGCCCCACCAAGCACTCCCGCCCCAAGGCGCTGCTGACCGCCACCTGCCCGGGCGGCTCCCAGGTGTTCCTGTGGGCGCCGCACTACTGGGGGGTCGCCGCGCTGCGCGGCGCCGACCGGCCCCCGGTCGGGTTCCGGGGGGACAACCCGGTCACCAAGGTCGCCCCCATGCAGCCGCTGGGGAAGGCCCCGGCCTCCGGGCGCGTCGAGGTGGATCTGACCATCCAGAAGGGCGGTACCGTCCCCGCCGATTCCGTTGGCTGCCTGGACACCGGACGGCTGCGCACGGCCACAGGCCGGCTCCGGTCCCACGGCGCCACCTCGGTCCGTGTTTCCGACAGCGTTACCGACACCGGCATCCGGGCCGAACTGCCCGCCGGCTCCCGCGGCCTCGCCGTGGTCGCCGTCCCGCGGATCGCGGGCTGGCAGTGCGCCGCGGGCGACGGAGAGCACCGCCCGGCCGACAGCTACCTCGGCCTGATCGCCGTGGAGCTCGACGGCTCCGCCACCTCCATCGACTGCACCTTCCGCCCTCCCGGCCTGCGCCTCGGCTCCGCCGTGGGAGCCGCCGCACTGCTGGCCCTGACCCTCCCGGCCGCCTACCGGCTGCTGCGCAACCGACGGGAGAGCCGCCGCCATGCCCATCACTGACATCACAGACATCACTGACGCCCGCGAATTCAGCACGGGGGAGACCATGCTCATTTCCATCGTCGTACCCTGCTACAACGAAGAAGCCGTGATCGATCGTTTTCATGAACACCTCACACGAGAACTCAGGGTGATCGACCACGACTGTGAATTCGTTTATGTGGATGATGGCAGCAAGGACCGTACGCTTTCGCTGCTGAAAAAACTGGCCGAAACCGATCCCCGGGTCCGCTACGTTTCCTTCAGCCGCAATTTCGGCAAGGAAGCCGCGATGCTGGCTGGGCTGCGTTATGCCTCCGGCGACGCCGTCGTCATCATGGACGCCGATCTCCAGCACCCCCCGGAACTGGTCAAGCGCATGGTGGAGCTGCATGCCCAGGGCCATGACCAGGTCATCGCCAAGCGCACCCGCGACGGCGACCGGGTCACCCGGGTCCTCACCGCCCGCGCCTACTACCGGCTCATCAACCGCTTCGTCGATGTGGAGCTGGTCGACGGCGTCGGCGACTTCCGGCTGCTGTCCCGGCGCGCGGTGGACGCCGTGCTGGGGCTGACCGAGTACAACCGGTTCTCCAAGGGGCTGTTCGCCTGGGTGGGCTTCCCGAGCGTGACCTTCGAGTACGAGAACGCCGTACGCGAGGAGGGCCGCAGCAAGTGGACCTTCGGCCAGCTGCTCAACTACGGGGCCGACGGGCTGATCTCCTTCAACAACAAGCCACTGCGCGCCGCGGTCTACCTCGGCCTGCTGCTGCTGTCGGTGGCCGCGCTGTACGCGGCGTGGATCGTGGGCAGCGCGGCGGTCAACGGGGTCGACACCCCCGGCTATGTCACCCTGCTCGTCGTCATCACCGCGCTGGCCGGCGTCCAGATGGTCATGGTCGGCGTGATCGGGGAGTACATCGGCCGTATCTACTATGAGGTCAAGCGGCGCCCCCACTTCCTGGTGCAGTCCACCAACGCCGTCCCCGCCGCCACCCCTGCCGCCGCCCCGCTCAAGGACCAGCTGAAGGATTTCGTCCGGTGACTTCTCGTACCAGGCCCGCGCGCCGGGCGATGCTCGGCCAAGCGGTCAGGTTCGGCCTGGTGGGCGTCGTCAACACCGCCACCTACTACGGCATGTACCTGTTGTTCCTGCGCTGGCTGCCCTATCTCGTGGCCCACGTCGCCGCCTTCGCCCTCAGCACCGTCGGCTCGTTCCTGCTCAACTGCTGGTTCACCTACCGCACCCGCCCCACCTGGCGGAAGTTCCTGCTCTTCCCCCTGACCACGGCCGCCAACTTCGTCATCACCACCGGCGGGGTCTACGTCCTCGTCGACCTCCTGCACACCGGGGACCGGGCGGCCCCGCTGATGGCCGCCGCGGTGGCCGTGCCGATCACCTTTGTCCTCTCCCGCACGATCATGCTGGGGCAGGACATCGAGCACGGGAGAGGTATGCCGGTCGGAGAAGAGCCGCGCGTATACGAGATCCGCGTGTACGGCTGCGCGGACAGCGGGGAGGCCATCGCGCTGCAGGGTCCGATCGCCCGCCTGCTGTGCCCGGAGGAATGGCACGACGGGCCGTGCGACGTCCCCTGGGGCTTCACCCTCGACAGCGACCGGCGGGCCGACGGCGACGAGGCCACGGTGCTGGTGCTCGGCGTCTACACCTCCGGTGCGCGGGCGGCGGAGGTGGCCGACCAGGTGCGCGCCGCCATCGGCGAGCGGGGCCCGGTCGAGCTGGGGGAGGGCGACCCCGAGCAGTTCGAGACGCTGGTGGAGCAGTACCGGATCGAGAGCGGGGCCCGCGGGGTCTGAGCGCCTCCGGCCCGGGCCAGTCGGCCGGGTCAGCCGGGTCAGCCGGTCGGGCCCGCGTCGCGTACGAGCAGGGCGGCCTGGACCCGGTTCGAGCAGCCCAACTTGGCCAGCACCCGGCTCACATACGTCTTGATGGTCTTCTCGCTCATATGCAGCTCCCGGCCGATCTCGGCGTTGGACATCCCCTCGGCCACCAGGCGCAGCACCTGCGACTCGCGCTCGGTGAGCGCCGTCAGCCGCTCCGCGGCCTCCCGGCGGCGCCGGGCCGCGACCGGGGTGATCAGGTCCAGCACCGGGCGGGTCACCGCCGGGGACAGATAGGCCTCGCCGCCGTGTGCCGCGCGCACCGCGCGGATCAACTCGTCGGGGGTGCAGTTCTTCAGTACGAACCCCGCCGCGCCGCTTTGCAGCGCCTGGAGCACATTCGGCTCGGCCCCGAACGCCGTCAGCACCACCGCGCGCAGCGCGGGCGCCTGCCGCCGTAGTTCCTCCAGCGCGCTCAGCCCGTCCAGCAGTGGCATGTTGATGTCGAGCAGGGCCACATCCACGCGGTGCGCGACCGCCGCGGCCACGGCCGCCCGGCCGTGCTCCGCCACCGCGACCACCTCGATATCGGGAGCCGACTCCAGTACGGTGCGGATACCTGCCCTGATCAGCGGCTCGTCGTCGGCCACCAGCACCCTGATCACCTCAGCCCACCCCCAGCAGCATGCCGACCGGCAGCACCACGAACATCACGGCGGCGGTGGCGAATCCGAGCGCGACGGTGCGCAGGCCCCCGACCCCGGCGACGCCCTCATCGCCGTCAAGGTCGCGGTCCGAGACGGTGTCGGCGGCGGTGTCCGGGGCGGTCGGCACCATGGCCACCAGCCGGAAACCGCCGTCCGACAGCCGGTGATCCACGAACCCGCCGACCTGCCGCATCCGTTCGTCAAGACCCCGCAGCCCGTGTCCGCCGCCCGCCGCCTCGCTGAACTCCCGCTCCCCGCCCGCGACCGGGTTGACCACGGTGATCAGCAGCGCGTCCGGCTCCCAGGTGACGGACACCGTCACCGGGCGGCCAGGGGCGTGCTTCGCCGCGTTGGTCAGCCCCTCCTCGACCACCCGGTACACCGCCTCCCCGGTCGCCGGGGGCAGCGGGCGGGGCTTCCCGCCGCCGCGCCGCAGTGTCACCGGCACCCCGGCCGCCCGGAACTCCGCCACCACCTCGTCGATCGCCTCCGCCCCGGGCGCCCGGGCGGCCGTCTCGTCCGTCCCCCGTAGCGCCCCGACCAGTTCATGCAGCTCATCCATGGCGCCGCGCGCCGTCCCCGCCAACTGCCGTACGGCCTCCCGCTGCGCCGATGGCAGCTCCGCCACCTCCAGAGCCGCGGCCTGCACCGACACCAGGCTGAGCCGGTGGCCGAGGGAGTCGTGCATGTCCCGGGCGATCCGCAGCCGTTCCCGCAGCCGCTCCCGCTCGGCCAGCAGCTCCCGCTCCCGGCGCAGCCGCCGGTTGCGCCGGCCCAACTCCGCCACCAGCCGCCGATGCTGCGCCAGATACCGGCCGACGAGCAGCGGCAGCGCCACGAACACCACGAAGATCGACACCAGTTGCGGTACGGCGGGCGCGTCCGCCGGCCAGGCCAGGAGCCGTACCGCGAGCCAGCCGAGCACCGCACCCGCCACCTGGGCCGTGTCCCGCCCCATCGGCGCGCGGGATCCGGCCCCGTAGCCGGCCCACAGCAGCAGCACGTACGAGCCTCCGGTCAGCGCGGCCAGCAGCAGGGCCGCCGTGAAGGCCGCCGCCGGGGCCCGTTCGCCCAGCACCACCACACCGGCCACGGCCAGCGCGTACGCCACGGCGGCCCAGGGGAGCGGACCACCGTGGCGCGCGGCCACGAACAGCGCGGTGTCCGCCACGACCACGGCGGCGGCCGGAAGACTTCGGCCCAGGGGCAGCAGGCTCATGGCAGCAGGCTAAGGCCTCGACAGGAGTGTCGACTTTGGTCCCGACGACGGACGACTTTCGACCACAGCGCGGCACCGGCCCCGGTTTCTAGCGTGAGCGGTGTGATCGAAGTGCGCGACCTCAGCAAGAAGTACAGGACCACCACCGCGGTCGACCGGCTGTCCTTCACCGTGCGGCCCGGCCAGGTGACCGGGTTCCTCGGGCCGAACGGGGCGGGAAAGTCCACCACGATGCGGATGATGCTGGACCTCGACCGCCCCACCACGGGCCATGTCCTCATCGACGGCGACCGCTATCGGCGCCTGTCCGATCCGCTGCGCCGGGTCGGGGCGCTGCTGGAGGCCGGGGCGGTGCACGGCGGCCGCAGCGTGTACGACACCCTGCGGTGGCCGGCCCGCAGCAACCGGATCCCCGAGGCGCGGGTGCGCGAGGTGCTGGAGCTGGTCGGTCTTGCGGGCGTGGCCCACCAGCGGGCCAAGGACCTCTCGCTCGGCATGGCCCAGCGGCTCGGCATCGCCGCGGCGCTGCTCGGCGATCCGCCGGTGCTGCTGTTCGACGAGCCGGTCAACGGCCTCGACCCCGAGGGGATCCTGTGGATCCGCAACCTCATGAAGGACCTGGCCGCGGAGGGTCGGACGGTGTTCGTCTCCAGCCATCTGATGAGCGAGATGGCGCTCACCGCGGAACATCTCATCGTCATCGGGCGCGGCAGGCTGCTCGCGGACACCACCGTAGCCGCCTTCATCGAGGCCAACTCCCGCTCCTGTGTGCTGATCCGCACGCCCGAGCCGGATCGGATGCGCGCCGCGCTGGCGGGCGTGGGCGTCCGGGTGGAGCGGGCGGCCGATGGGGCGCTGGAGGCGTACGGGACGCGGGCCGCGGCGGTCGGCGAGCTGGCGGCGGCCCAGGGTCTGACGGTGCACGAGGTGAGCACGCGGCACGCCTCGCTGGAAGAGGCGTTCATGCGGCTCACGGGCGAGGCCGTCGAACACCGGGCGGGAGGTGCGCGGTGACGGACGCGGCCCGTATGCGGGCGGCCTTCGCCGCCGAGTGGATCAAGATCCGTACCGTCCGGTCGACGCTGTGGACCCTGCTGCTGTCCCTCGTCGTCAGCGTCGGCCTTGGCATCCTCGTCGGCCACTCCATGAGCGCGAGCTTCGCCGGGATGGACCGGGAGCGGCAGGAGAACTTCGACCCCGTCGAGGCGGGCTTCCTCGGCCTGACGGTCGGCCAGATCGCTCTCGTCGTGTTCGGTGTGCTGCAGATCGGCGCCGAGTACACCAGCGGCACCATCCGCGGCTCACTTCTCGCGGTGCCCCGCCGGGGGGTGTTCTACGGGGCCAAGGTGGCGGCCACCATGCTGACCGCGCTGGTGTTCTCACTGTTCACCGTCTACATCACCTTCTTCGCGGCGCAGTGGGCGCTCGGCCCGCAGGGCGTGTCCCTCGGCGACCCCGGCGTACTGCGCGCGACCCTCGGCGCCTGGGCGTATCTGACGCTGATGTGCGCGTTCTCGATCGGGGTGGCCACGATGCTGCGCAGTACGGCGCTCACGCTCGGAATCATGATCCCGCTGCTCTTCCTCAACTCGCAGGGGCTCGGCAATGTGCCGAAGATCCGGACGGTCGCGCAGTTCCTGCCCGATCAGGCCGGGGCGGTGATGATGCGGGTGGTCAGGGTGGACGAGTCGTTCATCACGCACCGGGACTTCGGACCGGGGACCGCGCTGGTGATCCTGCTGGCCTGGACGGCGGCGGCGCTCGTCGGGGGCGTCATGGCGCTGTGCCGCCGCGACCCCTGATGCACCGCGGCTCCTGATGCGCGACGGGCAGGTCGTCGCCACGGGCGCGCTCGACGCGCGGGGGCCCGCGCATCCGCCCAACCCCCGCGCCCTTGCCGAGCGTTACCGCTCTGGGCGGACCGCGCAGCTGCGCCGGGTCTACGCACGGCCCGAACACCGGCGGCGGGGGCTCGCCCGGCGGTTGGTGGGCCGGTTGCTGGACTTCGCGGCGGCGGACGGCGGCTATCGCGGGGTCTATCTGCACACCGACCCCGCCGTGCCCGGTGCCGAGGTCTTCTGGCGGTCCCTGGGGGAGGTGGTGTGCGACGAGCGGACGGCGCCCGGCGGCGGGCAGAGCGTCGTGCACTTCGAGGTGCCCATGCGGGCGGGATCTCGCGATGAGGCTAATGGAAATGATAATCATGTAGCCTGTGCGGCGTCCCGCTCGTAAGACCCGCTCGGACATCCCGCTCGCACATCCCGCTCGTAGAACTCGTGGAGAACGAGGACCATGCGCCACGCCCGCCGCCGTCAGCTGGTCTCCGCCCTGCTGCTCGCCCCGCTGCTCTCCGGCTGCTTCGCCGCCGACGACAACTCCTCCCGGTCCGGCTCCGGAGCCGACACCCGGCTGCGCGTCGCGCTCGCCTTCCCGCCCGCCGAGAACTTCTCGCCGTACGGCAGTGACGCCACCCTGCTCAGCCGGCTCGGTGTCACCGAGGGGCTGACCCGGCTGGACGGCAACGGTGCCGCGTCCCCCGCGCTCGCCGAGTCATGGCGTCAGGAGAACGAGCACACCTGGCTGTTCACCCTGCGCGAGGCCCGGTTCCAGGACGGGACCGACCTCACCCCCGCCGCGGCCGCCACCGCCCTCACCCACGCCGCCCAGGCCGATCCGGCCCCCGCCGCGCTCTCCGGGGTGAAGCTCACCGCCGAACCCGCCGGGAAGCGGCAGGTCCGCGTCACCACCGCCGACCCCGATCCCGCGCTGCCGCTGAGGCTCTCCAGCCCGAGCCTGGCCGTGCTGTCCGCCAAGGCGTATCGGGAAGAGGGCGCCGTCGATCCGGCCTCCACCGCCACCGGGCCATTCGTGCTCACCAAGGCCGGCGGCGGCAACCGGGCCACCCTGAACCGCTTCGACGACTACTGGGGCGGCCGGGCCCGGGCCTCCGGCGTCGACGCGCGGTTCATCGCCGACGGCACGGCCCGCACCAACGCGCTGCGCACCGGCGAGGTGGACATCGCCGAAGCGGTTCCGGTCGCCCAGACCTCCTCCCTCGACAAGGGCACCGCCCGCGAACTGGCCACCACCCGCACCACCAGCCTGCTGCTGAACACCCGCTCCGGCCCCTTCAAGGACCCCAAGGTGCGGGCCGCCGCCCGGGCGGCCGTCGACACCTCTGTTCTCGCCAAGGACGTGTACGAGGGCCACGCCGACCGCGGCCAGGGCGTGTTCGGGCCCGCCCTGACCTGGGCGGCCGGCAAGCGCGTGGCGCCGGAGGGGCGGGCGCGCGCCGCGCGCGTCCACGGCACCGCCATCACCCTCGCCACCTACGACAACCGGCCGGAGCTGCCCGAGGTGGCCCAGGTGCTGCAACAGCAGCTGAAGAAGGCCGGATTCGCCGTCGAGGTGGAGGTGCGCGAGTCCTCGCGGATCGAGGGCGACGCGCTCGCCGGCAAGTTCGACGCGTTCGTCGGCGCGCGCAACACCATGCTCGACACCGGCGACCCGGTCTCCGTCCTCGCCAGCGACTTCACCTGCGACGGCAGCTACAACCTGGCGCTGCTGTGCGACAAGCGCGTCGACCGGGCCGTCGCCGAGGCCGAGTCGGCCGCCGAACCCGCGAAGCGCCAGGACGTGACGATGGCGGCGGAGGCCGAGATCCTGCGCACGGACGCGACCGTCCCGCTCGTACACCAGCGGATCGTCCACGGCGTCCGCACCTCGGTCCACGGCGTGCTCCTCGACCCGTACGAGCGCACCCTCATCGGCCCCGGGACCCGGCGCTGAGCGCCATACGCCGCGGCGCCCCGGCGGCGGGAGCGGCGGGAGCGCTGTGGCGCGTCACGGTGGCCGCGGCCCTGCTGTGCGGCATCGGCCTGTTGCCGTGGCTCTCCCGCACCGACCCCGCGCGCACCGTGCTGGAGGCGCGCTCGGCCGAACGCGACCCCGCCCCCGAGGTGCTGGCCGCCGTACGCGATGAACTCGGCCTCGGCGCCGGGCCCCTGCACCTGCTCGGCCAGTGGCTCGGCGGGCTGCCGCGCGGCGACGCCGGCCACTCCTGGATCTCGGGCCAGGCCGTACTGCCCGCCGTCACCACGGCCCTCGGCGCCTCGCTGCTGCTCATGGCCGCGGCCCTGGCCGTCGCCATGGTCACCGCCGCCGCGGTGTGCGCCCGCACCCTGAGGCTGGGTCCTGGCCGGGCGACGCCGGGAGGTGCCCCGGGCCGCGGTGTGGCGGACGCCCCGACAAAGCGGCGAGGCGCGGTGCCAGGCGCCGGGGGCCCGCGGAGGTTCGGGGGCCGGTGGAGGTCGTCCGGACAGCACCTGAGGGCGCGGCCCACCGGCGGCGCGGCGGCGATGCTCGCCGCGCTGCCCGAGTTCCTGACCGCCTCCGTCCTGGCCACCGTGGTCGGGGTGCAACTCGGCTGGCTGCCCGCGCTCGGCTGGTACGGGCCGCGCTGGCTCGTCATGCCCGCGCTGGCCATCGGCCTGCCCACTGGAGCGCTGCTCGGCCGGATGCTCGACGACGCGCTGCCCGGCGCCTTCGCCGAGCCCTGGGCGCGGGCCGCCGCCGCCCGGGGCATCCCGGGCCGGCGCATCGCCCGGCACGCGCTGCGCCGGTGCGTCCCCGGACTGCTGCCCAACTTCGGGCTCTTCGTGGTCGGCCTCACCGGCGGCGCGGTCGCCGTGGAGCAGATCTTCGACATCCCCGGGCTCGGCCGGCTCACCCTGGAAGCCGCCGTCGCCCAGGACCTGCCCGTGCTCCAGGCCGGTACGCTCGCCCTGGTGGCGCTCGCCGCCGCCGTGGGCGGCCTGGCCCGGCTCGCGGGCCGCGCCCTGCTCGGACCCGCGCTGCGCGACGGCGCGCTGGTCACCCTGCACCGGGCCACCACCCCAGAGCCCCGTACGCTCCCCCTGCTCTACGGCGCGCTGCTGCTCGGCGTCATCGCCCTTGGCCTGATCCGCGACCCGCTGGCCCTGGACACCGCCGCCCGGCTGCAACCCCCTTCCTGGGCGCACCCGTTCGGCACCGACGCCCTGGGCCGCGACCTCCTGGCCCGGATCGGCCACGGAGCGCTCACCACCCTCGCTCTCGCGCTCGCGGTCAGCGCCGCCGCGCTGCTCGCCGGAGTGGCGCTCGGGCTGGTGCCACGGGTGTCCCAGGCCCTCGTCGACACCGTCAACGCCGTACCGGCCGTACTCGCCGGACTCCTCGTCACCGGCGTCAGCGGCGGCGGCCCCGCCACGCCCGCGCTCGCCGTGGCCGCGGTCGCCTGGGCCCCGCTGGCCGCGCACACCTCCGCCCTGCTGCGGCAGGAGCTCGCCACCACCCACCTCGCCGCCACCCGCGCGCTCGGCGCCGGGCGGCTGCATGTGCTGCGGCGCGCCCTGCTGCCCGCCGTACTGCCACCGGTGACCCGGCACGCGCTGCTGCGGCTTCCCTCGGTGGCGCTCGCCCTCGCCTCCCTCGGCTTCCTCGGTCTCGGCGCCCAGCCGCCGTCCCCCGAATGGGGCCTGCTGCTGGCCGAGAACCACCCGTACGCCGAACGCGCCCCCTGGGCGGTGCTGGCCCCCGCCGCGATGCTCGCCGTCCTCGGCGCGCTGGCGGTCACCGCGGCCGGCGGGGTGCGGTGGCCCAAGCCGTGGTCGCGGCTGTGGTTGTGGCCGGGCCGCGCTGGTCGGTGCGCCGACCGGGCGCCTTCCGCGCTGCGGTAGCAGGCCCCGCGTCGGCTGCCTCGCCGGGGCGGCGGTCTTCGTCCTCGTCCTGGCCGGACATCTGCGTCAGGAGCCGCGTCGGCCATGTCCGGGATGTGGAAATCCGCTGGGCCCTCCTTGACCGGGTGTACGCGCCACTGATTTGATCGAGGGCATGAAGCGACAGGATCTCACGCGGCGACGCCACGTCGATCTCGCGCGCGTCTCCAGCGCGTCCTGTCCCTGTCGGGCCTGAGCGAGCCCGCCCCACCCTCTCCGCATCCTCCTCGCGCCGCCATTGACGCATCCCGGCCGCGCGTGTTCCGGCTGTGCGTTCTTCCGCGCCGCGATATCACCAGCGTGATCGCGGTGCCGCGCCCGTACGCCTTGATGCCCCGTCAATTCGCTCCCGCGCCCTGACCGGCCGACCGGCCCGACCACCGCATCGCATCACCTCCCCGAAGGGTCCGCCATGGCCACCGTCCTGTCCGTCTCCGGAAGCCCCTCCGCCACCTCCCGTACCGCCCGGCTGCTGCGCCACCTGGACGCGCGGCTGGAGCGCCACGGGCACGAGGTGATACCGCTGGACGTCCGTACGCTCCCGGCCACCGCCCTGCTCGGCGCCGACTTCGCGCATCCGGCCATCGTCCGGGCCACCGCCCTGTTCGCGCGCGCGGACGGCGTCGTCATCGGTACGCCCATCTACAAGGCCGCCTACTCCGGTCTGCTCAAGTCCCTGCTCGACCTGCTTCCGCAGTACGCCCTCGAAGGCAAGACCGTGCTCCCGCTGGCCACCGGCGGCACCACCGCACACGTCCTGGCCATCGACTACGCGCTGCGCCCGGTGCTCAACTCCATGGGCGCCGGACACATCGTCCAGGGCTGGTTCACCCTCGACAAGGACCTCCGGACCGGGCCGGACGGCGCCCTCACCGTCGCCCCCGGCTCCGCCGAAGCCCTCGCCCAGGTCGTCGACCGGTTCTCCCTCGCACTCGGCGGCACCCCGCTGCTCGCCGCCGCCGGCTGACACGCCCGAACGGCTCCGGCGCCCCCACCGTCCGTACCGGCCGCACACCACCTTGAACGGAGTTTCCACGTGAGTCTCGCCTTCCACTGGTTCCTGCCCACCAACGGCGACAGCCGCCATGTCGTCGGCGGCGGCCACGGCTCCCCGGCCACCGTGACCGGCGGCGACCGGCCACCGACCGTCAACTACCTCTCCCAGATCGCCCGTGCCGCCGAGGACCTGGGGTTCGTGGGGGCGCTCACGCCGACCGGCGCCTGGTGCGAGGACGCGTGGCTGACCACGGCCATGGTCAGTCAGCGCACCGAGCGGCTGAAGTTCCTGGTCGCCTTCCGGCCCGGCTTCCTGTCGCCCACCTTCGCCGCGCAAATGGCCTCCACCTACCAGCGGCAGACCGGCGGACGGCTCATGCTCAACGTCGTCACCGGTGGCGAGAGCCGGGAGCAGCGCGCGTACGGCGACTTCCTCGACAAGGACGCCCGGTACGCGCGCACCGGTGAATTCCTCGGCATCGTCCGGGACCTGTGGGACGGCAAGACCGTGGATCTGGCAGGTGAGCATCTGCGGGTGGAGGACGCCAAGCTGGCCCGGCTGCCCGACCCCGTCCCGCAGGTGTACTTCGGCGGCTCCTCACCCGCGGCGGGAGTGGTGGCGGCCCGGCACGCGGATGTCTACCTCACATGGGGTGAGCCGCCCGGCGCGGTGGCGGAGAAGATCGCCTGGGTGCGGGGGCTGGCGGCGAAGGAGGGGCGGAACCTGCGTTTCGGCATCCGGCTGCATGTCATCACCCGGGACACCGCGGAGCAGGCGTGGGCCGAGGCGCGGCGGCTGCTGGACGGCTTCGACGAGGCGACCGTGCGCGCGGTGCAGGAGGGCCTGGGCCACAGCGAGTCGGAGGGGCAGCGGCGGATGCTCGCCCTGCACGGCGGGGGCCGTGACGGCCTGGAGATCCACCCCAACCTGTGGGCCGGTATCGGGCTGGTGCGCGGCGGGGCGGGAACCGCGCTGGTGGGCAGCCACGCCGAGGTCGCCGACCGGATCACCGAGTATCACGCGCTGGGCATCGACGAGTTCATCCTGTCCGGATACCCGCACCTGGAAGAGGCGTACTGGTTCGGCGAGGGCGTGTTGCCGATCCTGCGTGAGCGGGGTCTGTGGAACCACCCCTTCCGTGGCGAGGGGCGGATCGCGGCGTAGCTCCACTTCGCGGTGTCCCGCCACCGCGATCAGGAGCGCTCCCGGGGTCTGACCCACCCTGCCACGCTTGCATGAGAACCATCGTTCTCGTAGAGTCCTCAGTAGAGGCGAGAACGATGGTTCTCTCCCGTGAGGAGCTGATATGTCCGAGGAATCACGTCCCCCATTTCCTCCCTTCACCAGGGAATCCGCCATCGAGAAGGTCCGCGCCGCCGAGGACGGCTGGAACAGCCGCGACCCCGAGAAGGTCGCCCTCGCCTACTCGGTGGACTCCCGCTGGAGGAATCGCGCGGAGTTCGTCAACGGCCGCGACGAGATCGTCGCCTTCCTCGCCCGTAAGTGGCGCAGGGAGCTGGACTACCGGCTGATCAAGGAGTTGTGGGCGTTCGACGGCAACCGCATCGCCGTGCGCTTCGCCTACGAGTGCCACGACGACTCGGGCAACTGGTACCGGTCGTACGGCAACGAGAACTGGGAGTTCGACGAGAACGGGCTGATGACGCACCGCTACGCCTGCATCAACGACCTGCCGATCAAGGAGTCGGAGCGGGTGTTCCACTGGCCGCTGGGGCGCCGCCCGGACGACCACCCGGACCTGAGTGACCTCGGCCTTTGACAGCCTTGGCGTGCGCTCGACGTGCTGGGTGGCCACCGACTAGGCTCGGGGGTGCGGCATCGCGTGTCGGTCACCGGCTGGGTGAGACATGGAGGTGCCGGGACATGCCTTGTGGAGGCATTCCAACATGTCAGTCGAGTTGAATCACACCATCGTGCACTCCCGGGACAAGCGGGAGTCCGCCGAGTTCCTGGCGAACATCCTGGATCTTGAGGTCGGTGCCGAATGGGGCCCGTTCATCCCCGTGGGCACCAGTAACGGGGTCACCCTGGACTTCGCCACGATCCCGGCCGAGTCCATCACCACGCAGCACTACGCCTTCCTCATCTCCGACGAGGAGTTCGACGCGGCCTTCGGGCGGATCAAGCAGGCGGGGATCACCTACTACGCCGATCCGCATGGGAAGCAGCCGGGTGAGATCAACCATCACCACGGCGGGCGCGGCCTGTACTTCCACGATCCGGCCGGCCACGGCATGGAGATCATCACCCGCCCCTACGACAACCCCGAACAGGGCTGATCGTCGGCATCGTGAGTGACGCCACCGGCCGGGGCGGCGCCCCGGCCGGTGGCGTCAACGTGTTCACCGCGCCGCACCCACGGTCTCTGCGGTCTCCTCGGTGAGGCAGGCATACGCCCGCAGCCGGTCCGGGTGTTCCCGCTCCGCGCCGACCCGCAGGGCCGCGTACGGCCCGGACAGCCCGGCGAGACGCGGCATCTGACGGATGACCAGGGTGTCCCCGGGGGCGATCAGGCCGTCCAGGACCGCCTCGACGAGCAGATGGTTGAGGTGCACCAGGCAGTCCGCCACGGTGATGCCGGCCGTGGCCACGTACAGCTCGCGCCGCACCGGCGGCCGGTGGCGGGGGCCGATGGCCTCCGGGATCCGGACCGGTGTGTCGGGGCGGGGTGGCAGGCCGCGGGAGCCGTCGAAGAGCTTGAGCAGTCTGCGCAGCCCGGCGGAGGCGCCCGCCGGGGCCGGTCCCGTCCACGCGGCCGAGCCGTCCTCGGCGATGTGGTCGAACCGGACCCGGTCGCCGAGGTTGTCCGGGTTACCGGCCAGGAAGATCGTACGGGAGAACGAACCCCGCCACGCCGCCAGCCGCTCCGGTGCCAGACCGATGGCGAACTCGCAGGTGGCGCGCGCCCATTCGGCGAGCTCGAAACGGCGTACGACGGACACGGCGAGCAGCCCGTCGGTGTCCGCGAACTCCTGGATCCGGGCGTGCACCTCCGACAGGGCGGTGGCGGTGGACAGGTCCACCTCCTCGGCCAGATCGGGGCGGGCGACCCGGATACGCCGCACGGCCTCGGCCCGCAGCAGGTCCTGGGAGAGCTTCACAGGAACACCGCCGGCAGTAACTCGTGGACCGGGGCCGGGCGGTGTTTGGCCAGCAGCCCGGAGGTCAGACGGTACGGGTCGATGTACGTGTGGTCGCCGCGTTGCCGCTCGAGGAAGCCGGTCAGCCCGGTTTCGGCCGCCGCGTCGGCCGGGGCCTCGTACGACGCCAGCATCCGCTCGGCGCGCACCACGCACTGGCGCAGCAGGTCCGGGCGGAACGACTGCCGGTCGCCCGGCCCGAGCGTGGCGATGAAGTACAGCCGCATGCCGAGCCGCAGCGCAGGTCCGTCGTGGTCGGCGCCCAGGGCCTCGAGCAGCGCGCCCGCCGAGTGGCCGCGCCAGTCGCCGTGGCGCGCGGACCGGATCTGGCCGTCGATCGGCACCCGCCCCACCGGCACCCGCCGCACCACCGGGCCGAGCTCCGACAGCACTCGCTGCAGCAGCTGGTAGTCGGGCTCCAGCTCGCGGTCGTAGAGCAGCACCACCTCGTCGTAGCCGGGGACGAGCGGGACCAGCTCGCGCAGCGCGCACGCCAGGTAGTTGGGCCGCCCCTGCGCCGTGGCGATCTGCCGCAGTGGCAGCCCGTACCGGGTGGCGTCCAGGTACACCGGCCCGCCGTATTCGCGCATGTCCAGGCAAAGACCCAGCGGCACCAGGCGGTCGAGCACCTCGTCGAGGGTCATCCCGGGCGGCTGGTGTGCGGTGAGGCCGGGGTCGTGCATCCCCAGCCGCGCGTACTGCGCCGACCACAGCTCCAGGACCCGGGCGCTGGACGGATGCACCCAGCCGTGGTGCTCGATCGCGTCGAGGTACGGCCGCAGCGCGGACACCGGGGCCTGGCGGCCGTCGGCGCGGTAGCCGACGTACAGCTCGCCGATCTCCTCCTCGGACAGTTGGGAGTAGTCGGTGTCACCGAGCGTGTGGTCCAGATACTCCCAGAAGCCGAGGGTCTGGTCGGTGGGGTGGAACGTGGTGGGGCTGTAGCGGTAGGTGACATCGGCCAGCCGCGCGGTGGCGCGGTACATCACATCGACCCAGAAGAGCCCCTTGAGATGGCTGGGGGTCAGCGGTTTGCCGGGGGTGACGGTGACCGGTGCGAGCAGCACCCGGGGCCGGCCGTGGCGGGGCGCGGCCGGGGCGTCGGCACCACCGGGCAGTGGCGCCGGGCCGTCGGGGCCACCGGGGAGCGGCGCCGGGGCGTACGAGCGCCCGGGGTCACCGCGGTTGCCGCGGAGCAGCGGTATCGGTTCCACGGTCCCCGTCATGCGGTGCGGCTTCCGTGGACCAGGAACACCCTCTCGGCGCCCTCGGCCGTGCGCGGTGGCACGGGGTCCCGCCACCGGCCGTAGTGGGCCGACTCCTCCCCGGGCTGCACCGCCTCGACGGCGAAGCCGTGCCGCCCGAACAGCGCCTCGGGCTGGTCCGTGCCGAACACCCACGGGCAGCCCCAGTCGGCGAACACCTTCAGCAGGCCACGCATGTTCGGCGCGGTCAGCGCCACGTCGTTGACCACGTCCGCGCCGATCCGGCTGCCGGGCGCGGTCACCGCGGCGACCCGCCGCAGCAGCTCCTCGACCTGGTCTTGCGTGAAGTAGTACAGCAGGCCTTCGAAGAGCCAGGTCGAGGGCAGACCGGGGTCGTAGCCGGCCTCCAGCAGAGCGTCCTCCCAGCCGGGGGCGAGCAGATCGGCGGGGACCGGGCGGCGGTCCGCGCCGGGCGTCTCGGCGGCGAGCAGCTTCTCCTTGACCTCCAGGACGGACGGCCGGTCGATCTCGAAGAAGCGGACGTGGTCCGGCCACTCCAGCCGGTAGGCGCGCGAGTCCATGCCCGCCGGGGCCAGCACGATCTGGGTCATCGACGGGTCGGCGGCCGCGCTTCGCAGCCAGTCGTCGAAGAACCGGGTGCGGATGGGGTTGAAGTCGAAAGTGCTCGGCACCGTGCGCGGGACCTCGCCGTCAGGGAAGGTCGCCGATCGGATCTCGGCCAGCAGCTCGGGGCCCGCGTCGCCGACGAGCGTTTGCGCGTACGGGTCGTGGTAGAGCCGGTCGTCCCTGCGGCTCTCCCCGGCCCGGAGCGCGGCGGTGAGCAGACAGGTGCGCTCGATGGCGTCGAGTTGCGTCATGATCGATCTCCTTGCCGGGCGGCCGCGCCGGTGAGCTGCCGCCAGTTCTCCGGGTCCTGTCGGAAAAGCCGGTCCTTGACCTGAGTGGGCCGCACCCCGCGGCCGACCGATTCCTGCCACTCCTCCAGGAAGGCGTCGCGGTCGAGCCGGATCAGCTCGGCGGGGCCGAGCCGGCCGGCGTCGCGGGCCGCACGGTAGTCGGCCGACTCTCGGGTGAGCTCGGTGTCGAGCGCCGCGGTGAGCCGCCGTGTCTCGTCAGTGCTCCACGCCGATTCGCCGGCCAGGGCGAACACATAGCGGGGCGGCCGGCCGTCGGGGGTCTCCACATGGCATGCGGCGTTGCGCACGGCGAGGCCGGCGCCGCCCAGTGCGGACTGCAGGGCCCGTACGACCTGTGCGTCGCGCAGCCGCTCCCCGGCCACGTCGGAGCGGTTCTTGCGGCCCGCGTACGACACCCGCGGCACACCGTCCACCAGATCGACCACGCGGACCACATCGCCGCCCGCGTAGCGGTACAGGCCGCCGACATGGCTGTAGATCGCGTGGTACTCCCGGCCCGGCTCCAGCTCGTGCGGCGCGAGCGTTTCCACATCGGGGCCCAGGTCGCGGTCGGCGTCCACGAACTCGTACACGGAGGCCGTGACGACCAGGCTGCCCGCCGTCGGGTGCCGGTCGAGCGCCACGCCGACCGGGCCCTCGGAGGCCGCCACGGGCGCCGGCAGGGCCGTCACCGAGGGGCCGAACTCCTCGCGGAGCCGGGGCAGATAGAGCGAGGCGAGGCCGGTGGTCCAGCAGAACAGCAGCCGCATGTTCGGCCAGATGTGGGCGGGCCGTACGGTGCCGAAGTACGCGGCCAGTCGCTCCAGTTCGGCGGCGCGCCCCGGGTTGGGGGAGCGGAACGGATGGCCGCCGAGCGTGCCGTCGCGGACGTCCTTGACGATCCGCGGCCACCACAGCCTCAGCTGGTACGGGACCGCGGCGACCATCGCCGGATTGATTCCGATGACACAGCGGACATCGCTTTCGACGGCCATGCGCAGCCGCAGATACATCTTCTCCACGTGGTCGTCCGGCGCCACCGGCACCGGCAGGGTGGCCCAGGGGGCCGCGGTGCCGGGCTCGGCCGACAGATGCTCGCCGAACATCTTCCCGAAGTCCACCTGGCTGGCGCCGACATGGGGGCGTCCGGAGGCGGTGGTGGCGGGCGCGACGACGGGGTCGTGCTTGAGGTTGAGCACCGCGTCCGGCCGGGTGAGGACGTCCGGGAAGTGTTCGGCCATCGGGGCCCAGGCGGCGTAGTAGAAGGGGAAGAAGGTGGTGTGCATGAAGCGCGGGGTGACCGGGATCTTCTTATGCGCTCCGGTGCTGCCGCTGCTGGTGAAGAACACCGCGGGCTGGTCGGCGGTCAGGACGTTCGGCTCGCCCTCGGCCATGCGCTCGATCCACGGCGAGAGCGCCGAGTAGTCCTGGACCGGAACCGCCTTGCGGAGGTCGTCCAGGGTGCGCAGCCGGTCGAAGCCGTGGGCCTTGCCGTAGGCCGTTCCCGCGTTGAACGTCAGCAGGTCGGTGAGGACTTCGCGCTGCCGCGCCGCCGGGTCCGAGAACGCCCGCCGCAGCCGTTTCCGCTCCTCGAACACGCGGGCCCGGTAGCTGTCGAGCCGGCCCCCGGCGGCCGGGGGCTCGGTGTTCTGCGGCCCGGTGTTCGGGACCTCCGCGGCCTGGGGCTCAGCGGTCTTCATCTGACAACACCTTTCGTATGGCCTGAGCGGTCTGGGCGATATCGCCCTGCGCCCGGATCACCGTGACCGGCAGATGGCTGATCTCGTCGAGCATCAGGCGCCGCAGTTTGGTCTGGTAGGCCGCGAAACCCTTGGGGTCGGGGCGGTCGCCGTAGTACTCCAGCCGGTTGGTGTCCGCGCCGTTGCCGGAGCGGCGCCAGGCCGTGGCGGTGGACACGTCCAGGAACACCACGCGCCGCGGCTGCGGAAAGGAACGCCACCACGTGAACATCGGATTGTCCCGCAGCCCGGCGAGCCGGCACTTGGCCAGGATCTTGTAGTAGTACGAGTCCACGAGCGTGGGTGACGACGGGTCGCTCGCCTCGATGCGGTCGCGCAGATGCACCACGGCCGTCTGGAGCAGACTGGCCGTGAACTCCGGCGAGTAGTCCGTCCCCAGGGACGGCAGCACATCCACCGCCACATCCCTGCGCAACCGGCCGATCAGCGCGTGGGCGGGCTGAAGAAAACGTTCGTCCGTGGAGATGAGCCGCCAGGCCGGGGACGAGCTGGCGAACTCGGACATCACCGAGGACTTTCCGGCGTAGTCCGGCCCCAGGAGGACGGAGAAACCGGGATGGGTCGTCCGCACGATCGGCACTCCTTACGTAGTTCCGGTGCTCGCCACCGCGGTCCGGGCCGCGGTGGCGGTCCGCCGATCGGCTGCCGGGGGTGCCGTCCCGGCTGGGTGGGGAAAGTCAACATCGCCGGGATAGACGGTTGATCAGGAGAAATTGGGATGCGAGCGGGTGTTCGGAAGTCGTGGGCCGGAAAGCGGAGCGGCGGCCACCAGATCGGTGTTGACGTCGAATAACATGCCACACGCCCGGGCCCGCTGGACGAAAGTTGATGTCCATATCCTGGTCCGCCGCTCGGCGGGGGCGGGCGGAAGGCCGGAAGACCGGACTTTTCCCCGGACTTTTCTTGCCATGCAGAACACTGCGGTCCGTGGGCCACGGCGACTAGAGTGATCGACGAGCGTCGGGGGACAAGGCTCGGAGGCGAAGGAATGCGGGGGACGGCCTTTTCGCGCGCGTGCGCGGAGCGGCAGTGGGCACGGCCGGCGGTCTTTCTCATGGTCTACGCGACGGCGGCCGCGCGGCTGGGGGAGCCGGCGGAGGTGACCGCGCGCCAGTTCCACCGGTGGCGGCAGCCCGGGCCGCCCTGCCCGCAGCCCTCCGCACAGCGTGTCCTGGAGGAGATGTTCGGCACCCCGCTGCACCACCTCGGCTTCGACCTGCCAGAACACCGCCGACGGGACACGGCGGCACCCCCGGTGGCCGCGGCCGAGCCGCCCCCGGCCGCCCTGCGGTTCGCGGTCCTGGGGCCGGTGCGGGTGCGGCGCGGCGACGAGACACTGGCCGCGGGGCGGCCACAGGAGCGCGCCCTGCTGTGTGCGCTGCTGATGCGCCGCGGCCACACGGCCACCGCGCGGGAACTGATGGACGCGGTGTGGGGCGGCAAACCACCGCGCCGCGCACTCGCCACCCTGCGCACGTACGCCTTCCAACTGCGCAAGACCCTCGGCCCCCGCGCCCTCGTCTCCGACTCCGGCGGATACGCGCTGCACATGCCGCCCGAGGCGCTGGACCTGGTGATGTGCGAGGGCTACGAGGCGCAGGCCAGGATCGCGCGGGCCGCGGGCGAACTGCCGCGCGCCCGGACACTGCTCCGCAAGGCCCTGGACCTGTGGGACGGCGAACCGCTCGGCGGTGTCCCCGGGCCCTACGCCCAGGCACAGCGCGCCCGCCTGACGGAGTGGCGGCTCACCCTGTTACAGACCCGCCTGGAACTCGATCTGGAACTGGGTCACCACACCGCGGCCATCGCGGAGCTCACCGCGCTGTCCGTCGAATACCCGCTGCGTGAGCGGTTGCGCGCGCTCCAGATGCTCGCGCTGTACCGCGGCGGCCGACAGGCCGAAGCGCTGCGGGTGTACACCGACACCCGCCACCTGCTCGCCGAAGAGCTCGGCGTCGACCCCGGCCCTGAGCTGACCGAGCTCTACCAGAACGTCCTGTGCGCCTCCCCGGCCCTCGCCCGCCCCACGGCCCCGCGACGGCGCCCGCCCGCCAAGGACACCGTCCCGTACGCCGCACCGCGCCCCGCACCGCTCCCCGCGCAGCTCCCTGCCGAATCAGCCGACTTCACCGGACGGGCCGCTTTCGTACACCGGCTGGCCGAGCAACTGCCACGCGCCCAGAGCGCGGTGATGCCCGTCCTCGCCGTCCGCGGGCTCGGCGGAGTGGGCAAGACCGCGCTGGCGTTACGCGTCGCCCATACGGTCCGCGGCCACTTCCCCGACGGACAGCTCTACGCCGATCTGCTGGGCCACGGCCCCGGCCCCGCCCGGCCCGGAGCCGTCCTCGCCGCGTTTCTGCGCGCCTTGGGCATCCCCGCCGCCGCCGTCCCCGAAGGGACACCCGAACGGGCCGCGCTCTACCGGTCCACCCTCGCCGGCCGCCGGGTGCTGGTCCTGCTCGACAACGCCCACGACGGACCCCAGATCCGCCCCCTGCTCCCCGGCACCCCCGGCTGCGCCGCCCTGGTCACCAGCCGCGCCCGGCTGGCCGACCTCGACGGCGCCCGCCCGCTGGACCTCGACGTCATGACCCCGGAGGAAGCCCTCACCCTGTTCACCCGCGCCATCGGCGAGGAGCGCGCCGGGGCCGAACCCGTCGCGTGCCGCGAGACCGTCGCCGCCTGCGGCTTCCTCCCGCTGGCCATCCGTATCGCCGCGGCCCGCCTGTCCGCCCGCCCCGCCTGGACCGTCGCCGCCCTGGCCGCCCGGCTGGCAGACGAGCGCGGCCGGCTGGACGAGCTGCGGATCGGCGACCTCACCGTGGCCTCCTGCTTCGCCTCCGCGTACCGCCGACTCCGACCCGACCAAGCACGCGCCTTCCGCTTGCTGGCGCTCGCGGACGGCCCCGACCTGTCCCTGCCCGTGGCCGCCGCGCTGCTCGGCCGCGACCGGCGCGACCCGGACGTCGAACCCCTGCTGGATTCCCTCGTCGACAGCGGCCTCCTGGAGTCACCCGCTCCTGGCCACTACCGCTACCACGCCCTGATCCGGCTCTACGCCCGCCGCCGCGCCGACACAGAGGTGGCGGGGGGAGATCAGTTCCGCACCGCCACCCCCTTGAAGAACGTGTAGTGAAACGTCCCGCCGTCGTCCGCCGCCCGGTGCTGCGCTGCCCGCCATGCGTTCAGTCGGTCCACCGGCCACAGCGGGGTGCGCCCGAGCTAGAGCGGGGTGGGGAAGTCGGCGTGACCGCTGTTGAGGTTGTAGACGTGCTGGACGGTCACCTTGAGCCGTGTCGCCACCCGCCGGGCACTACGTGCGTACACGCGTACGGGACGTCGCGGGTGTTGGTGAATGTGTGCGCGGTTCGTGTGTGCGTGCGAGGTGTTCTCTAGGTTGGTCTGGAGCCGTGGTGATGCCGAGGGGGTGACGGTTGTGCAGGCTGCCGGGACGGCGGGGAAGTTCCGGGGGAAGAACAAGTCCCCAAGGTGGACAAGGCCCGACGACGGGATGGTGTCGGTGATGGTGCTGCCGCTCGCCGTCACCGACACGGGCGACCTGGACCGGCTGAACAAGCTGCTCGGCGCGATGTGGAACATCAAGCGGGCTGTCCAGCGCGACGCCCGCGCCAAGGTGGACGCCTACTGGGCCGCGTACCACGAGCGCGACCGCGACGGGGCGAGGGCGGTACGGCAGCGCCTCGGCCTCAGCCGTGAGGCGCTGGAGCGCTGCGCCTACCGGCATCTGGAGGACTCGGGGCATCTCAAGCACCACGCCTCGAAGGCTCTGGCGATGCACATGGCCGACGAGGTGTGGAACGGCGTGCAGCGGCACCTGTTTCCCGACGCTACCGGACACCGCTTCGGTCGGCCGAAGACGGGCCGCTGGTACGACTTCACCCGTATCCCCGGCCGTGCCCGCTCCCATACCACCGCCAACAAGTGGGAGACCTTCCGCCTCGTCGGCACTCTCCACGGCCACGCCATGGCCTACACCGACGGCAGGCAGCACGAGGTGCAGCAGCCGCGCCGGATGCCGAAGCCCACCGCCCCATCCGGCACCGTGCCCACGGGGAAGGTGAGCGCCTCGGGCAAGCCGGGGATGCGTAAGGCCACCTGGTGGGACCACACCGGCCCGCTCGCTGTCGTCTTCGCGGGCGGCCCCGACAGCAACGCCGGGGACCTCGTACTGCCCGTGCGTATCCCGCAGGGGCCCGGGCAGTGGGCGCGGGTGGAACACTTCCTCGCAGGCCCCGGCCACTGGCACAAGGTGGACCTGGTCCGCCGCCGCAAGCCGGGTACGCCGGGCGGCTGGGCCTATGAGGCGCACCTGATGATCCTCGGCCCCGGCTACACCGCCCCGGCCGTACGCCAGATGCGGCAGCGGGCCGCCGCCCTGGACCGGATCGGCGGGGTGGACGGCAACGTCTCCAACCTCTCGATCGTCTCCTTCCCCGCCGGCCCGG
>NZ_JBSFMM010000147.1:0-28020 GCF_053599555.1 Streptomyces sp. NPDC000941 | reverse complement strand
GATCTCGCCCGCGTACAGCTTGCCGCCGAGCCGGCCGGACGCCTCCAGCACGGTCACCCGGGCCCCGCCGGTCAGCAGCCGATGGGCGGCCGCGAAGCCGGCCGGCACCGTCCAAGGCGCAGGGACCGCCCATGCCGCCGGGACCGCCCGCGCCGCCACGTCCACGGCGGGCACGGCCACCGCTGCCACGACCTCCGCGGCCACGGGCGTGCCGGGGGTGGCCGAGCCGCCGCTGGACCCGGCCGAGATGGTCGACCTGGTCGGGGACGCCGTCTCCGACCTCAACGCCGCGACGATCGCGGGCGCGCTGCGCGCCGCGGTGCGCGCGAAGTGGGGCGAGGAGCTGCCCACCCGCTTCGCGGTCATCGGGATGGGCCGGTTCGGCGGCCATGAGCTGGGCTACGGCTCGGACGCGGATGTGCTGTTCGTCCACGAGCCGCGCGAGGGCGTGGACGAACAGGAAGCCGCGCGCGCCGCGTTCGCCGTGGCCAACGAGATGCGGCGGCTGCTCCAGCTGCCCACCGTCGACCCGCCGCTGGCCATCGACGCCGATCTGCGGCCGGAGGGCAAGTCGGGCCCGCTGGTGCGCACCCTCGCCTCGTACGCCGCCTACTACCGGCGCTGGTCGCTGGTGTGGGAGAGCCAGGCGCTGCTGCGCGCCGAGCCGGTCGCGGGCGACCCCGAGCTCGGCGCCCGCTTCATCGAGCTGATCGATCCGCTGCGCTACCCGGCCGAGGGCCTGGGCGACGACGCGGTCCGCGAGATCCGGCGGCTCAAGGCCCGGATGGAGTCCGAGCGGCTGCCCCGAGGCGCCGACCCCACCACCCACACCAAGCTGGGCCGCGGCGGCCTGTCCGACGTCGAGTGGACGGTGCAGCTGCTCCAGATGCGCCACGGCTGGGCCGAACCGGGCCTGCGCACCACCCGCACCCGCGAGGCCCTGGCCGCCGCCCACGCCGCCGAGCTGATCGGCGCGGAGGACGCGCAGACCCTGGACGAGGCCTGGGTGCTGGCCACCCGCGCGCGCAACGGCATCATGCTGGTCCGTGGCCGCCCCGGCGACACGTTCCCCGGCGACAGCCGCGAACTGGCCGCGGTCTCCCGCTACTTGGGCTACGGGCCCGGTATGGTCGGCCAGATGCTCGACGACTACCGCCGTACGACGCGGCGGGCGCGTGCGGTGGTGGACCGGCTGTTCTACGACTACGAGGGCTGACGCAGGGACAGCACGAGATCGGTGATGCTCTCCACGTCCTTGAAGTGGGCGCCCGTCAGCTGGGCGGCCGGCACCAGGACACCGAGTTCGTCCCGCAGATGGGCCAGCAGCCGCGCGGTCCGGATCGAGTCCAGGATGCCCCAGGCCAGCAGCGGTGTGGTCGGGGTGATCTCGGCGAGGTCCGGATCGGCGACCAACTCGTTCCGGACATAGCCGAGAAGCGTGTCCAGCAGGGTCGAGCGTTCGGTGTCGGACATGGGCACTCCACGTGTTCAAGGGCGGCGGCAGGGCGGTCAGGCGCGGCGGTCAGGTGCGGCGGTCAGGTGCGGCGGTCAGGTGCGGCGGTCCGGCTCCCCCGTCCGCAACTCCCGTGCGAGGGCCGCGCGGTCGGTCTTGCCGTTGGGGCCGCGGGGGATGGCCTCGACGGTGTGCACCGCGTCGATGATCATGTAGCTGGGGAGCAGCGAGGCGCAGTGTTTCTTGAGGTCGAGCAGTTGTGGCCGCTGCCCGGGGTGCGGCACGACGACGGCGTGGAGCCGTGCCGCGTCGCTGCCGCCCGAGACGAGCACCACCACATCCCCGACCGCCGGATGCGCGCCGAGGGCGGCCTCCACCTCACCCGGTTCGACCCGGTGCCCGCGCACCTTCGCCAGGTCGTCGAACCGGCCGAGATACTCCAGATCGCCGTGGGCATCGCGGCGGCCGAGGTCCCCGGTCCGGTACGGGCCGTGGTGCGGCGGCCGGCCCCAGTAGCCCAGCATCACGGTCGGGCCGCTGACGACGATCTCGGCCGTACCGTCCGGCCGGGGCTCCAGGCGTACGTCGTTCCCGCAGCATCCGGTGCCGATCGGGAGCGGCGTCGTACGGACCAGGTCGGCGGCGGTCACCTCGTAGGACGTGCAGACATTGGTCTCCGTGGGGCCGTACCAATTGAGCAGCCGTACGCCGGGCCAGGCCGCGCGCAGCCGCTTGATGTCCTTGAGCGGGAAGGCTTCGCCCGCGAAGACGCAGGTGCGCAGGGACAGCGGCCCCCGGTCCAGCAGCCGCCCTTCGCGCAGCAACAGCAGGAACGCCGACGGCACCGAGTACCAGACGGTGATCCGCCGCTGGGCGAGCACATCGATGAGCTGGTCGGGGGCATGGGTCAAGGTGTCGGGGACGAGGTGCACCGAGGCCCCGGCCCGGAAGGCGCCGTAGAGGTCGAACACCGACAGGTCGAAGGTGAAGGGCGCGTGGTTGGCCAGCCGGTCGGCGGGCCGCAGGCGCAGCTTTTCGGCGGCCCAGTCGATGAAGGACAGCGCGTTGCGGTGGCTCAGGCAGACGCCTTTGGGCTCGCCGGTGGAGCCCGAGGTGTAGAGGATGTACGCGGGGTCGTCGGGTGCGGCGGGGTGGTGTGCGGGGCGTCGTCCCGGCTCGGCGGCGTCCCGCAGCGCGGTGCGGTCGACCACCGCGACCCGCGGACCGTCCAGGCCCGGGTCGAGGGCCAGGACGAGGTCCGGGTCCGCCGGGGCGGGGGCGTCGTCCAGGTCGGTCACCACCAGCGACGGGCGGCAGTCCGCGACGATCCGGCGGACCCGGCCGATCGGGTTGGACAGTGTCACCGGCACATAGATCGCCCCGATCCGCAGCACGGCCTGCATCAGCGCGACCACGTCGGCGCTCTTGCCCGTCCACAGCAGCACCCGGTCCCCGGGCCGCACGCCCGCGTCGAGCAGCGCCGCGGCGTACCGGTCGGCGAGCGCGTCGAGCCGGCCGTAGCTGAGGCCGCCGGTCATATCGTGGACGGCCGGCGCCTCCGGAGTGCGTTCGGCGGCCTCGACCACCAGTCGGTGCAGGCTCACAGTCCCAAGGCTCACAGCCCCATGCTCCTTGCGATCAACTGCCGCTGGATCTCGGAGGTTCCGGAGAAGACGGTCGTCGGGAGCGCGTCCCTGACCGTCGCCTCGATGCCTTCCTCGCGCAGATAGCCCCGGCCGCCGAACAGCTGCATGGCGTCCAGCGAACTGGCCACGGCCGCCTCGGAGACGGCCAGCTTGGACAGCGAAACCCACAGGGAGGCGTCCGGGTCGTCGCGGTCCAGCGCGTCGCACGCCCGGTAGAGCAGCAGCCGCCCGCTCTCCAGCCGCAGCTTCATATCGACGACGCGGTTGCTCACCGACTGGAACTCGGCCAGCCGCCTGCCGGACTGCCGGCGCTGCCGTACGTGCTCCGCACACCGGTCGAGCAGCCGCTGCTGCACTCCCAGATACACCGCGAAGAGGCAGGACCGCTCCCACCGCATGGAGTGCTGGAAGATCGCGCTGCCCTGGCCGGGGGCGCCGAGCACCTGCTCGTCCGGTACGAAGCAGTCGTCGAACGTCACCGCCGCGGCCGGACACGACAGCAGCCCCATCTTGTCCAGCGGCTGCCCCACGGCCAGCCCCGGCGCGCCACGCTCGACGACGAACGCGGTCACCCCCAGATGCCCGGCCCGCGGATCGGTGGTCGCGTACGTCACGAACACATCGGCCACCGGTCCATTGCTCACAAAGCTCTTTGTGCCGCTGAGCAGAAAACCGTCCGCGACCCGCCGCGCGGTCACCGTCAGCCGGGCGACATCCGAGCCGGATTCCGGCTCCGTCATGGCGTTTCCGGCGATCAGTTCCCCGGAGCACATTCGGGGGAGCAGCCGCTTACGCGTATCGGGTGGCGCGAAATCGAGGATCGGCATTCCGCAGGCGAACAGATGAGCGGCGGCGGCGAACAGAATTCCGGTGTCCGCGCAGCCGCGGCCGGCGGACTCGAAGACGAGCGCGGTGTCCAACGCGCCGAGCCCGCCGCCGCCTTCCGCCGTCGGCACGCTCGCCCCGAGCAGCCCCAGGGCGGCGAGTCGGGACCATTCGGCGCGGGTGTACGCCGTGTGCGCCGTGGCGGGCCATCGGCCCATTCGGGCCAGGACGCTTGCGCAACGGTCGCGTTGTTGTCCGCTGAGTGTGAAGTCCATGGGGCCGCCCTCCTGTTCCGGGAAAAGCGAATTTCAGGTGTAGCCGCAACGCTCGACGATCGCAAGGGAGGGGAAAAAGAAATTCACGGACTCCATCGCCGGCTGAGGTGTATTCGAGTTGGAAGCGACCGCCTCTCTTCCGCGTCGGCGTATATGGAGAAAAGCCGAACCGAAATTCACGGACAGGCGCGAAGGGGTGCACGTACATGCGGACATCGGATGTGTACATCGCCGCCGTCGGGACCTATCTGCCCGACAGCGTCAGCGTGACCGAGGCCGTCCGGCGGGGATGGCTGGACGCCGCGGAAGCGGAGCGCTCCGGTCTGCTGGGCGCGGCTGTCGCGGGCGACACCCCCGCGCCGGAGATGGGAGTCCGCGCGGTCCGTACGGCCCTGGGGCGCTGGGGCGGCGATATCTCGGAGCTGGGGCTGCTGCTCTACGTCGAGGGCTACCGCTGCGGCCCCGACGGCTGGCTTCCGCAGTCGTATGTGATGCGCGAGGCGGTCGGCGGCGATCTGCTGGCGGTGGGCGTACGGCAGGGATGCAACGGCGTCTTCGGCGCCCTCGAACTGGCGGCGGCGCACCTTCGGGGCGGCGGCAGCGAGGCGGCGCTGATCGTCGCGGCCGACAACATGGGCTCACCTCTGGTGGACCGCTGGCGGGCGAGCCCGGGCTATCTCCTCGCCGACGGCGCGGCAGCGCTGGTGCTCACCCGGTCCGCGGGCTTCGCCCGGCTGCTGTCCGTCAACTCCAAGGCCGTACCGGAGCTCGAAGCCCTGCACCGCGGCACCCAGCCACTGAATCCGTCCGGCTCGGCCCGGCCGGTGCCGCTCGACCTGGGCGCCAGGCAGCGGGAATTCCTCGGCGGTGACGACGCACCGAAGGACTGGATGCTGAGGGTGATGAAGGCTCAGGGCGAGCTGATGGCCCAAACCCTCGATGAGGCGGGCGTCGCCGCCGAGGACATGACCCGCGTCGTCACCGCCCATGCGAACCGGGAACTGGCCGATGCGTGGCTGTCCTCCCTGGGCCGCACCCTGGAGCAGTCCGCCTGGGGCTTCGGCCGCGGGGTGGGCCACCTCATGGCCGGCGATCAGCTGGTCTCCTTGGAGCATCTGCTCCTGGCCGGCGAGCTCTGCCCCGGCGACCGCGTCCTGATGGTCGGCTCCGGCCCCGGCCTGGGCATCGCGGCAGCCGTCGTGGAGCTCACCGCGCTTCCGCCGTGGGCACCCTGACCCGGCTGTTGACGGGAGGCGCTGACCGCGAGGGCGGCTGCGCCGCCGTACGACATGGACGGCATCTCAAGCGCGCGGCGTGAACCGGCAGGGCAGCCGCGTCATTCCGTGGATGGACGTCCCGGCCACGAACTCGGGCTCACCCGCCTCGATATCGGGCAGGACCCGCAGCAGTTCCCGGAAGAGGATCCTCAGCTGCGCCCTGGCGAGCTGGGCCGCCAGGCAGTAGTGCGCACCGCCACCGCCGAAGGAGAGCTGGGGGTTGGGGTCGCGGGCGAGATCAAAACGTCCCGGTTCGCGGAAGACGGCCGCGTCGCGGTTGCCCGAGGCGTAGAACATCACCACCTTGTCCCCGGCCGCGATATGCCGGCCGCCGAGCCGGGTGGGGGCCACCGCCGTACGGCGGAAGGTCAGCACGGGTGTGGCGTAGCGCAGGATCTCCTCCACGGCGGAGCCGATCCGGCCGTCGAGGTCGGCCAGCAGCCAGGCCCGCTGCTCGGGCAGGTCGGTGAGCAGCCTGAGCCCGTGGCCGATGGTCAGCGTCGTACTGTCGTTGCCGGCCAGGCACAGCAGCAGGAAGAAGTCGGCGATATCGGCGTCGGTCAGCCGGTCCCCGTCGACCTCGGCCTGGACCAGGACGGTCATCAGGTCCTGGGCCGGGCGGCCACGCCGTAACCCGGCCAGATTCAGGGCCATGTCGCGCAGTCTGCGGTGGCCCTCGACCAGCAGCTCCAACGGGCTCTGCTCGTGCCCGCCCTCCCCGTCCGTGCCGCTGATGCTCTGGGAGACCGTCGCGGCCACGGTGTCCTGCCATTCGCGGGGGATGCCCATCACATCGGAGATCACGCGCATGGGCAGCAGCGATGCGCAGTCCCGCATGAAGTCGGCGCTGCCGTCGGGGCGGTGGGCCAACTCGGCGACGATCCGCCGCGCGTGGGCCTCGATCCCTTGTCGCATCCCAAGGATGTGCCGCGGGGTGAAGGCGCCGCTGACCAGTCGCCTGATCTTGGTGTGCCGGGGCGGATCCATGGCGAGCAGGGACTGGGAGCCTTCGACCAGCCCCTCGGGGATGTTCTCGAGCAGCACACCGGCGGACGAGGCGAACAGATCGGTGCGGCGGCTGACCGTCACGATGTCCTCATGCCGGACGACGGCCCAAAAGCCCGTGTCGTCCGGGTCCGGCAGCAACCTCCCCTCCACCGGACGGTGCCAGGACACCGGCCGCTCGGCGCGCAGCAGGGCGAAGGACCGCTCCCGCTGCTCGGCGGTCTGCGACCAGAAGGCCAGGGACGACAGGTCCACGGAGTCATAGCGCTTCTCACCGGCGTGGGCGTCGCGTGGGGCATCCATCTTCCCTCCAAGGGCTGACCTGGGAGCGGCGGGTGCGGTTCACCGCCGATGGCGGACTGGGGGCCGGAGTGCTCGGCGAACCCCTTGTCCTCTGCCCGTCCCGTCCTGAGCGGCGGTCGACAACGATCGGAGCCCCCGCCGCGTCCGCGTACGCGTCCGCGTCCGCGTCCGCGTACGCGTACGTGTATCGGAACCGGCTCAGGCCCCGGCCGTCGTTTCCGCCTTGGCCTGGCACTGGTCGTACGCGGTGCGCGCGGCGGCGATCTCGCCCTGGTGGTCCTCGGTCCAGGTGACGAGCGCCTGGATGGTGTCGTGCAGCGTCGCGCCCAGCGGAGTGAGCTGGTAGTCCACGCGCGGCGGGACGACCGGATGCACCGTACGGCGCACCAGCCCGTCGCGCTCCAGATGGCGCAGCGTCACGGTCAGCATGCGCTGGCTGACCCCGTCGATCTCGCGCCGCAGCTCGGTGAAGCGCATGGTGCGGACGTCGAGCAGGGCGATGACGAGCAGCGACCACTTGTCGGCCACGCGGTCGAGGATCTGCCGGACCTCACAGCCCTCCCGGGTGTCCCACTGGCGGACGTTGTCGTCGTCGGTTCCCGTGCAGTGACTCGGTGACTTCAAAGTGCCTTCTTCCATGGGCGTTCAGGGTGCATCAGGATCGAGTCGGTAACAAGAGGGAACTGACTGGCGTCCAGGTAACCGTGTGCGACGCGTCCTCTCCTTCCCCCTTTCCTTCTTCTCTCAAGGAGCTGTGCTGTGTCCACATCGTCCACGCCCTCTGTGCTGAACGGACGCGGCTGGGGTGTGCTCTTGGTGCTGTGCGGAGCGATCTTCCTGGAAGGCATCGATGTGGCCATGCTCAATGTGGCCCTGCCGTCGATCCGCGCCGACCTGGGGATGTCCACCGGTGAGCTGCAGTGGGTGATGAGCGCGTACGTCGTGGGCTACGGCGGGTTCATGCTGCTGGGCGGAAGGGCGGCGGACCTCTTCGGCCGCCGGCAGATGTTCCTGCTCTGGCTCGCCGTCTTCCTGCTCTTCTCCGGCCTGGGCGGCTTCGCCGACGACGGGCCGACGCTCATCGTCGCCCGCTTTGTGACCGGGGTCGCGGCCGCGTTCATGACTCCGGCCGGACTGTCCATCATCACGACCAGCTTCGAGGAGGGGCCGCGGCGCGACAAGGCCCTCCTGATCTACTCCGGCACCGGCGGCGGAGGCTTCTCCGTCGGCCTGGTCGTCGGCGGGCTGCTGACCTCGGCCGACTGGCGCTGGGTGTTCTTCGCGCCTGTGGTCCTGTCGTTCTTCATCCTGATCGCCGCGCTGGCCCTGGTCCCCAAGTCCCCGCGGCCCGACCGCACCGGGCAGCGCGTCGATCTGCTCGGGGCGCTCACCGTGACCGGCGCGATCGTGCTCCTCGTCCTCGCCGTCGAACGCGCCGCCCACACCGGCCTCGGCCAGACGCTCGGCACCCTCGCCGCCGGCCTCGTACTCCTCACCGCCTTCGTGCTGACCGAACGCCGTGCGGCCGCTCCGCTGGTACGGCTGGGGATCTTCCGCAGCGGCGCCCTCGTACGCGCCAACCTCTCCGCGCTGTTCTTCGCCGGCGGCTTCTTCGGCTTCCAGTTCATCGCCGTGCTGTATCTGCGGGAGCTGCGCGGCTGGTCCACGGTCGAGACCAGCCTCGCGCTCCTGGTGATCGGCATCGACGCCGCGCTCTCACCCACGCTCACCCCCAAGCTCGTCAACCGCTTCGGCAACGCGCGGGTCGTCTTCGGCGGCCTGGTGCTGGCCGCGCTGTCGTACGCCCTGTTCCTGCCGGTCGGCGAGGACTGGACGTACGCGGCGATGTTCCCCAGCTTCATCGCCCTCGGCCTGGCCTTCTCCCTGGCGTACGGGCCGCTCACCATCATCGCGACCGAAGGCGTCCAGGAGGAGGAACAGGGTCTGGCCGGAGGTCTGCTCTACACCTCCTTCCAGTTCGGCGCCGCCCTCGGCCTGTCCACCGTCACCGCCGTCAACGTCGCCGCCACGGGCGAGGGCGGATCCCCGCAGACCCTGCTCGACGGCTACCACGCCGCCCTGCTCGTCCCGCTGATCGCGGCCGGGGTGGCCACGCTCATCAGCGCCTTCGGCCTCCGCGGCCGGCCCCGTGACGGGGCGGTGGCGACATGACGCCGAAGCTCGACTCCTTCTCGGATGTGGAGCGCGAGCCCGGCAGCCCGGCAGGTCAGTCGGCCGTGGTCAGCGCCGCGCGGGCGGCGGCGAGGATCTCATCCGAGAGGGGTGTGCCCTGGGTGGCCCTCGACAGGATCAGCGCCCCGACCATCGTGCTCAGCCGGCTGAGGCCGTCGTCCTCGTCGGTGGCGATGCGCCGCGCGAACTCGGCCACACCCTCGTTGAACCTGTCCCTGGCAACGGGCCCGCCCTGCCCCCGCCCGACGTCGACGGCGAGCGCGGCCACCGGACAGCCCTCCGCGGTGTCATCGCGGTGCTCGGCGGACAGATAGGCGTCGATCAGTTCGTTGGGGGACGCCGCGTCCGGCGAGACATGATGCCGGTCCGCGCCGTGGGCGACCGCTTCGAATGCCTGGGCGGTGGCCTCGTCGAAGAGCGCTTCCTTGGAGGCGAACTGCTTGTAGAACGCGCCGTGCGTGAGTCCGGCCGCCTTCATCAGCTCGGCGACGCTGACCTGGGCGCCCTGTTCCCGGAAGAGCCGTGCCGCGGTCTCCACCACACGCTGCCGGTTCTCCCGCGCCTGCGCCTGTGACGCGCGGCCCATGGCCCACCTCCCGCTTAGATTTCATTTGACATCTATCGTACCCGGATGTATAGATTATGTTCGTAATCTAATTGCGGGGCGGGTCGGCCGATCCCGCGGCGAAGACGAAAGGGAACGATCATGGAACTCAAGGGTGCGACCGTCGTGGTGACCGGCGCCAACCGCGGGCTGGGGCGCCACCTCGCCGAGCAGCTGATCCAGCGCGGGGCGAAGGTGTACGCGGCGGCACGCCGGCCGGAGACCGTGGACCTGGAAGGCGTCACGCCGCTCCGCCTCGACGTGACGGACGAGGCGTCGATCCGGGAGGCGGCCCGCATCGCCTCCGACGCGACACTGCTGATCAACAACGCCGGGATCGCCCTCTACAACCCCCTGATCGCCGGCGATATGGACTCGGCGCGCGCCGAGATGAACACCAACTTCTTCGGCCCCCTCGCCGCCACGCGCGCCTTCGCCCCGGTCATCGAGAAGAACGGCGGCGGCGCCGTCCTGAACATCCTCTCCGTGCTCTCTTGGTGGCACCCGGCCCAGGCCGGCTCCTACGCGACGTCCAAGGCGGCCGCATGGGCGATGAGCAGCGCCGTCCGCGAAGAGCTCGCGCCGCGCGGCATCGCCGTCTCCGCGCTGCACGTCGCCTACATGGACACCGACATGACGGCGAACGTGGCCGCCGAGGACAAGGCCGACCCCGCCCAGGTCGCGGCCCAGGCGCTGGACGGCATCGAGGCCGGCCTGCCCGAGATCCTCGCCGACGACACCACCCGGCAGGTCAAGCGCGGCCTGGCGGACGCCCCGGCGGCCGGCTGAGCCCGCTCTCCCGGCGGGAGCCCGCGCCGCCCGCACCCTCGCAAGACAGCCCAATTCTTCGTGATTGGCCATGTCCGGGCGGCGGGGGCATCCGGTGGAATGAGCGTGCTGTCGCCACCGTGGACTTCTACCGACGTATCAACGACCGCGTCAACGAACTGCTGGGTGGTCACGAGAGCGCGGAACTCCTCCTGGCGAGTGTCAACTTCGCCGTGGTCGACCGCTGCGATCGCGACTGGCTCGGCAGCCACGGGGTCGAGGTCATCACGCCCGAGGCGGCGGGCCGCGAGTTCGTCCAACGGCTCATCTTCGAGGAACTGACCCGACTGCTCGACACCGCGGACCTGTGTATCGAGGCCATCGTCAAGGAAGCGCTCGCCACAACACTTTCTTGAGCGGTCGATCCAGATAGCTTATGGTGAACGCATGGCAAGGACGCGGGAGTTCGACACCGAGGCGGCGGTGAGCCGCGCGATGGAGCTGTTCTGGGCGCGCGGATACGAGGGCACCTCGGTGCGCGACCTGACCCGGCACCTCGGGATCGGTCAGGGCTCCCTCTATGCCGCGTTCGGTGACAAGGACGGCCTGTACCGGGCCGCGCTGGAGCACTACCGCACCACGTTCGCGGCGGCCGCGCTGCGCAGCCTCGACGAGGGGGCGGACGCCCGGTCGGCGATCCGTACGATGCTGGTCGAGCGGGTCCGGATCGCCGTCGAACACGACGGCCGGGGCTGCCTGTTGATCAACGCCGCCTGTGAACGCGTACCGGAGGACGCGGCCACCCGGCGCACCGTACGCGACGTGCTGGGCGCCAGTCAGGGCGCGCTTGCCGAAGTGCTGCGGGTGGCGGCGGAGCGCGGCGAGATCGCGCCGCGGCACGATCCGCACACCCTCGCCGCCTTCCTTGTCACCTTCCTCAACGGGCTGCTTGTCTCCTCGAAGGTCACACCGGACCCGCGCGCCCTCGAACCCCTTGTGGAGGTCGCGCTGGCGACCCTCGACTGACTTTTTCATGCCCTCAATCTGTATCGGGCGATCCAGAAAAATTATCGACACCGGAGGACCCATGACCCCCTCACGGACCTCGACCACCCCCGCCCTCGGCGGCAGCCGATGGAACACCTTCCCGGCGACGGGCACCATGACCGCCCGCGAGTTCTTCACCGGCACCGAACCGCTGCTGCAGGGTGTCATCGATGCCCTGCGGAGCGTCGACCGCGAAATACTCGGCGCCCAGATCCACGCCACACTCGGCCTCGGCACCCGGGAGACCTCGCTGCCACTGGCCATCGGCCCCGACGCCGCCTCGGCGACCCGTGAACTGGGCACACAGGCCGAGGCCATCGGCCGGGAGATCGCCTCCTGGGCGACAGCGGCCCTGGACCGGCTGCTCACCCACCGGATATCACTGCCCGCGGGCCCACTCGTCGTCCGCGGCCACTGCTACGGCCATCTGCTCACCCACCCCGCGACCGACCTGCTCATGGGCCGCCGCGGCGGCCCCGTCACGATGCAGCTGTACAACGAATGGCTGCACCAGATGGTCCTGCTGCGCGACGCACTGCTGCCCTTCACCAACTGGCAGGAGGTCCCGCTCCGCATCACGCCGACCGGACTGCGGCACACCGAGCCGGCCCGCGACCGTTTCCTCACCGAACTCCTGGTCCGCCAGATCCGGCACACCAGCATCGTGAACTTCGCCCGCCACACCATCACCGGCAGCTCCGGCCCCGAAGGCTACGGCTTCGACCACGACGGCGGCACCGTCCTGCCCGCCGTCGTCGACGCGCCACCCTTCACCGCGCCCCGACACCTGCTGACCTGGCGCCCCAATCCGGCAGCCGGTGAATCCGCCACCTACGTCGCCGAGGTGCGGGACTACTACGCCGCACCCCGTACGCTCATCGAGCACCTGCCGCCCGCCACCGGAACACCGGGGCCGATCACCGCCCGTATCGTGGCCGAACCGGTCGTCGACGGGACCCGCACTGCCCACGTCGAAGTGACCCACGCGGCCGACAACGACGCCACCGCCCGCGTCGACCTCGGCCAATGCCTACGCGGCCACCGCTTCGCCCACCGCCAGGCCCCCGCCGCACACCCCGAGGCACCCGGCGACACCCGAACCGCGGACACGTGGGCCGTACTGCGCGCACCGGGGTTGGTGTGGACGGAGGGCGGCGACGTCACCCTGGACGCCACCGCGCAGGGCAACACCGTCGTTCTGGCCCTGCTCGGCCGGCTCTACCCGGACAACGTCGTCCTGCGCCCCGCCGACCGTCACGCCGGTCCAGTGATCGCGGCGAGGAACGGACCGAGCGGCCTCGTGATCGAAATTCGCCGCGAAGCACACCAGGAGAGCTGACAGGACATGATCTTCGACCACCATGAAGCCCCCGTCCGCACGGGCCGTGCCACCGCCAACGGAACGAGTCTGCACTACCGGACCGGTGGCTCCGGCCCGGCGGTGGTGCTGCTGCACGGCGTACCCAAGACCGGCTACCACTGGCGACACCTCGTCCCCAAGCTGACGCCACATCACACCGCCGTCGTACCGGACCTCCGCGGCCTCGGCGACTCCGCCCATCCCGCGGACGGATACGACTCCGCGACAATGAGCGACGACATCGCCGCGCTGATGACCCACCTCGGCCACGAGTCCTACAGCGTGATGGGAGAGGACTGGGGAGCGGTCATCGGCTACCAACTCGCCGCCCGCCACCGCGCTCATGTCAACGCCCTGGTCTTCGCCGAGGCGCTGTTCCCCGGGTTCGGCTTCGAGGACCACACCGCTCTCACCCCCGAGAACGTCTCGAGCGGGATGCACCTGTGGCATCTGGGCTTCTACTTCCAGCCGGACGTCCCCGAGATGCTGATCGCCGGGCACGAGCGTGAACTCATCACGTACATGCTCAAGACTGAACGCAGCCACCCGGACACGGCCACCGCCGAAGCAGTCGACGAATACGTACGCTGCTACTCCATGCCCGGCGGCATCCGCTCGATGCTGGCCATCTACCGGGCCATGCTCATCGACGCCGAACAGAACCGTCAGGCAGCCCAGAAGAAGCTGGACATCCCGGTACTCGCCCTCGGCGGCTCGGCCTTCATCGGCGACCGCAACGAGACCCAGATGCGGCTCATGGCCCACGACGTCACCGGCCACGTCTTCGACGCCGGACACGACCTCGCCGAGGAAGTACCGGACGAGGTGGCCGCCGTGGTACTGCCGTTCCTGGCCCTCGTGCACGCGGCTTGACTCGTCGTCGGCCTCGCGGGTGCGGGTGCGGGTGCGCTGCGCTTCGCGTTGGCTCCGCTTCGCTTCGCTGTGCCTGTGCGCCGTCTCGCGGCATTCGGCTTGTGCGGGTGCGGGTTTCGTCTCGGACCCTCCGGGTCCAAAGCGGCGGCAGCGGGAGGGAAGGGGGCGGCCGGCCCGGTGTCCCGGTCCCTCGGCCCGGCGGGCGGCTGGGCTCAAAGAGGCTCCGCTGCGCTCCGCCGCAGCTGCTGCCGCGCGGTGGCCAGTGAGCCGGCCCAGCGGCGCGCTGGACCGGGGCTCGGGAGCGCGACAGATGGGCGAGCACCGGCAGCCAGGACCGCCTCTCCACCCACCTGCTCTCAGAAAACCACTTGATGCGGTACTTGATGCAGAGCAAGCATCTTTCTAAGAGCAGGTGGGTGGAGAGCCTCAACCGGACGGGCCCCCACCGCTCCGGACGACCACCCACCGCCCCACCGCCCGCCGACCGGTGAGGGCCCGTTGGGCTGGACGGCGACGATGCCTGCGGCGCCCCTCCCCTTTCCCGTTGCTGGCTGCTGTGCGCCGAAGGCGCGAGACGATGCACGAGCGCGGCGTCCGGACCATGCCGTCCAGCGGTCGCCGGCCCGTTCGTCACGCTCGCGCACCCAGTCGAGCGCACCGCTGGACTGACCGGCTTGGCCACCGCGCGGCAGCAGCTGTGGCGGAGCGCAGCGGAGCCAGTTGTAAGCTCAGTCGCCCGCCGGGCCGAGGAACCAGGACAACGGGCCAGCCGCCCCCCATCCCTCCTCCTGCTGGCGCTTTGGGCCCGGAGGGTCCGAGACGAAACCCGCACCCACCGTATGTCTATGACTGTGTCCGGTGGCCCCACCGTTCCAGGGTTCGGTGGTCTCGTCTGAGGTGGCGTGGCGTTCGTCATGTGCCCGCGCCGCCCACCTGGAACCACACCGCCTTTCCGGGGCCGGGGCCATGGTGGCAGACGCCCCAGTCGGCGGCGCAACTGTCGATGAGGAACAGGCCCCGGCCGTTTTCGGTGTCCGCTGCGGCCCTGGTGAGGATGTGTGGCGAAGGAAGCCCGGGGGCGTCGTCACTGACGAGGACGCGGAGTGTGCCGAGGGCGCCCCACTCGGCGTAGAGGGTGACGGGTGCCGCGCAACCGCTGTGCAGGCAGGCGGTGACGGCGTTGGTGACGGCCTCGGAGGTGAGGAGGAGGGCGGTGTCGGTGAGGTCGGGGCGGTTGGCGGCGTGCAGGGCGGTGCGTACGGCTTCGCGGGCGGTGCGGACCCAGGTGGGGTCGGGTGGGAAGACGAGGGAGAAGTCGGCACGGGGGTGCTCGGGGCTCGTGGGCATGTTGCCTCCTTCGGCCAACGGCCTGATGGCGTGCGCCGGTTGGGGGGTTCGTCTTCGACGGTAGAGAAACAGGTTTCCAGTCTGCAACCTGGATGGCCTGATTCCCTCCAACGAGTGGATCCGGGCTGCCCCAAACGGGCAGACTGCTGCCGATCGCAAGGAGGACGCCATGGGCCTACGGGTCAACCCGACGCAACGACAGCGACGATTGGGTCTGGAGCTGCGGAGGCTCCGCAACGAGTGCGGCTTGTCCGCGGCGGAAGCGGGAGCCTTCGCAGGGCTGGGTTCACCGCACCTCGGGCACATCGAGGCGGGTCGAACGGCCATTCCCGAGGTGAAGCTCCGCGCGCTCCTTGCCGCGTACGGTTGCCGTAATGAAACTCTTGCTCGTGGGCTTGTGGCCATGAGTGGGTCGACGGGGAAGGGATGGTGGTCGGACTACCGCAAATCTCCGCTGGACGACAGCATCCCGGACCTCGCGGAGCTGGAGTCGACCGCCGTCGCCCATCGCTCGTTCCAGTGGATGTATGTGCCAGGGCTGCTCCAGACCCCGGAGTATGTACGAGCCCTCATCGCCGGTGGCGGGGTCGATGCCGACCCCAGCCTGCTGGACACCGCTGTCGAGTTCCGACTGAAGCGGCAGCAGGTGCTGATGGACGAGTCGCCGCCTGTCTTCCATGCGGTCATCCACGAAGCGGCCTTTCATATGCAGTTCGTGGACACCGAGATCATGCGAGGGCAGATCGAGCACTTGGTGGAGATGGCCAGGCTGCCTCATGTCCGTATCCAGCTACTGCCGTTCAAATCGAGCCTTTCCCCGGCGACGCCCGCCGCACCGTTTGTCCTCCTCGAAGCCGAGGCGGCCGAGTTGAATACCGTCTATGTGCAACACCCCGTGTCGTCCGCCTTCCTCGAAGACCAGACGCATCTCGCCCAGTACGGTGCGGCCTTCGAACGCCTCAGCGCCGACGCACTGCCGCCGATTGACCCCGGTCCCGAACGGCAGTCCTATAAGAGGAGTGATTCGCTTAGGCTCGTGCAGCACCTCTTGTACACCTTGTGAGGAGAACCTGATGTCCGGGCTCATGTGGCGTAAGTCGAGCTTCAGCAGCGGCGTGCCCAGCTCCGACTGCGTCGAGGTCGCGGCGTCGTGCAGAGACCTCATACTCCTGCGCGAGAGCGACGACCCGACCGCCGTCATCACCACCGCCCCGGCCCGGTGGGCCACCTTCATACGAGGCGTCAAACGCGGTGACTTCGACCGACTTCCGCAGTAGCGACTACTTGAGGAGCCGGAAGCCGGGCTGCTCGGCCCACGACTCCAGGCAGTCGCGGAGCCGCTGGACGGCGCAGGCCGACGGCGCTTCGGTCAACTCGACCACCAACACCGCGCCCATGGCGCGCGGCCTAGCCTGTGAGCCGATGGCGGCACGAGAAGGGAGCGGCGCGTGATCGTGTGGGTGAACGGTGCGTTCGGCAGCGGGAAGACGACCTTGGTGGAGGAGCTGCACCGGCGGCGGCCGGACGCGCTGGTCTTCGATCCCGAGCACATCGGCTATGTGCTCCGCGAGATCGTGGACATCCCCACCGGCAACTTCCAGGACCTGCCGCTCTGGCGCCGCCAGGTCGCCCACCTGGCACTCGGCCTTGCGCAGGACTACGGGCCGCGGCCGGTGCTCGCGCCGATGACCACAGTCCGCGCTCAGTACGCGGAGGAGATCTTCGGCCCGCTGCGGACGGCCGGGGTGGCCGTGCACCACTTCTTCCTCAAGGTCTCCCCGGAGGTCCTGGCCCAGCGTATCGACGCCCGGGTCCATCACGCGGATCCGGCTCGTGACGAGGAGGTCAAGCGGTGGTGCAAGGCCCAGATCCCGTTGTGTACGGCCGTGGCGGACGCGCTGCCCGCGGACACGGTCTTCCTGGATGGGGAACGGTCCGTGGGCGAGTCGGCGGACGAGGTGTTGGCCCGGGTGGACGGGGTGCCGCGGCCCGGTGGCGGATAACGCGGCCGGTCAGCCTTGAGCAGGGGCCCCGAGTGCCGCCGCCGTGGCGCGGGCGAACGCGTCCGGGTTGTCCAGCATGATGTTGTGTCCGCAGTCCGGGATCGCGACGACGGACACTCCGGCCTCGGTGAGCGCTTTGGCGCCGGGGAGCGGGGCGTCGGCCTCGGGCAGCAGGTAGGTGCGGGGGATCTTCAGGTCGAGTAGCAGCTCGCGCATGGTGGGGACGGTGCCGCGGGTGAGGTGGAGTGCGCTGCGGTGCAGTGCCTCGCGGCCGGCCAGGCGCATGGTGGACCACCAGTGGGGGCCGACCCGGTCGCGGACCTCTTGCCAGCCGCCCGCCAGGAACTCCTCTTCCGTGTACGCGGCGATACCGCTGCTGCCCGAAGAGCCGGGCTTGCGGGGGATCGGGTCGAGGTTGGCGTCGATGAGGACCAGGCGGGAGACCAGGTGGGGGTGGCGGGCGGCGAGGACGATGGCCACCGAGCCGCCCATGCTGTGGGCGATCAGTTCGGCGCCGGTGACATCTGCGCCGGCCAGCGCCGCGGCGAGGGTATCGGCGTGTGATTCCAGCGTGTAGTCGAAGTCCGTCGGCCGGTCGCTGATGCCGTGACCCAGCAGGTCGATCAGCAGCGAGCGGCGGCCGGCCAGGAGGGGGTGCAGCGCGATCTCCGCGAAGTAGGCGGAGGATGTGGCGCCCAGGCCGTGTACGTAGACGCGTGGCGGCTCCTGCCCCGGTAGCTCGACCCAGCGGATCCGGTCGCCCTCGGGCGTTACGGCGGCGTTGCGCATGGCCTGCTCTCCTGCGGTCACGATCGATGCATCGATGGAGGGATGAGAGTAGCCACACCAGAAGGCGGTGGACGCGGCGGCCCTCTGGTGCGCGCGGGGGCAAGGCGAGCACGAAGGAAGATCACTACTCTGCATGAGTGCTCTCCTACGACGAGTTGACATCACCGGAGCGCGAGCTGTGGGACGCGTTCCCCGAGGGACGCCGCGTGGACTTGCGTACGGGGGTGCCCGAGGACGACCGTGTGGCCGAGGGTGGGCAGTGGGGCCCCGGGCGGACGGTTCGGGCCGCCGTGATCGTGGCGCTCCTCTCGGGCGCGAACACCGCACAGCCGGGCGCGGTAGCGTGTCTGAGGCTCGCCGGGGGGCGGATATCCGGGCACCTCAACCTGGCCGGCGCGCAGATCGCTCACGCCCTCTGGCTCGAGGACTGCTGGTTCGAGGAGGGCGTGGATCTCTCCGGAGCGTCGACCCAGTCGATTGCGATCGTGGGCAGCCGAGTGCCGGGCGTGGAAGTCGGCATGATCCGTATCGAGGGACGCCTCGACCTGCGCCGCTCTCACCTGGAAAGCGGCTCTGCCTCGCCCTTCCACCGCAGGGTCACCGCCTTGTCGCTCATCAACGCCCATGTGAGCGGTGCCGTGAACCTCAACGGAGCTGAGATCATCGCACCGGGGGAGTGGGCGGTGTCCGCCGGCGGGCTGGTCGCGGAGGGCGGCGTCTACTGCGGGGACGGCTTCGTCGCGCACGGCGAAGTCCGTCTCATGGGGGCACAGTTGCCAGGCGGACTGCATATGAGGGGTGCACTACTGGAGCGCCCCGGTCGGCGCGGGGTGGCGCTCGCCCTGGACAACGCCGTGGCCTCGACGCTCGACTTCTCCGACGGGTTCCTCGCGAACGGGACCGTACGGCTGCGGGGTGCCCGGATCTCGGACAACCTGACCTTCGAAGGAGCCGTCCTGAACGGGTCGCCCGACGGCCACGGCCCGTCATTGGAGGCCCTGCGGATGCAGGCCGTCGACTTCGACCTCACCCTGGCCCGGCGGCCGTCCGGCACCGTGGACCTGCGAGGCGCGCAGGTGTCCTACCTCCACGACAGCGAGCACAGCTGGCCGGACGTGGTGGAGTTGGACGGCTTCGTGTATGGCTCCGTCAAGGGGGACGAGGCAGGGGAGCGGAGGGAGGCGGCGGGGCAGCCGGACTCCGTGGCACGCCGGGTGGCGTGGATACGACGCAGCCCGGGCTACAACCCGCAGCCCTATGAGCAGTTGGCGAGCTGGTACCGGAAGGGCGGCCACGACGACGACGCCCGCCGCGTCCTCCTGGCCAAACAGCGCCATCGGCGTCAAACTCTGCCCCCGGTCACGCGTGTGTGGGGGCACTTGCTCGACGTGACCGTCGGTTATGGCTACCGCCCCTGGTTGGCCGGCGTCTGGCTCCTCGCGCTGACCTTGCTGGGCACGCTCTCCTTCGGCGCTCACTCCCCCATCCCGGTCAAACGAGGCGAAGGCGCCCCGTTCCAGCCCCTCGTCTACACACTCGACCTCTTGATCCCCATCGGCGGTCTGGGCCAGCGCACGGCCTGGTACTGGTCGAACGACAGCCTCCAGTGGCTGGCCTACCTGCTGATCGCCTTCGGCTGGGTGCTGACGACCGCCATCATCGCGGGTGTCACCCGCACGCTGCAGAGAAGCTAGCGGGCGACAGCCGAACCTTCAGGGTCGTCCAGCCAACTCACCAGGTCTTGCCGGCCTGCTCGCGGATCGCGCGGTTGATCCGGTTGAAGAAGTTGGTCATCGCGATGTTCATGATGATCGCGGACAACTGCTTCTCGTCGAAGTGGTCGGTGGCGGCGTCCCAGATCTCGTCGGTCACCCCCGGCGCACCGTCCTGGATCCGGGTGGCGGCCTCGGTCAGGGCGAGCGCTGCCCGTTCCTCCTCGCTGAAGAAAGACGTCTCGCGCCATGTGACCACGTTGTGCAGCCGCTCATCGGTCTCTCCGTGCTTCTTGGCCGACTCGACCCCGGCGAAGACGCACGGGCTGCAGCCGTTGATCTGGCTGGCGCGCAGATGGACCAGTTCGAGTACGAGCGGGTCGGCGCCGGAGCCGTGAATCGCCTTCATGAGGTGTTGGATCCCGGTGAGGACATCGGCGTTCACCGGGCCCTTCATACGTGCTTCCATCGATCTCGCTCCCTCATCGGTTACCTGTGCCCGTTCGGGCACGTCATCCCCATGACGGAGCGGATCCGAGGAAGGTAACAACATGTCCGACACCAGCCCGACGGACCCGGTGGCCAAGGCGTTCGAGGCCCAGCGCGGCCGGTTGCGCGCGGTCGCCTACCGCATGCTGGGCTCGCATGCCGACGCCGAGGACGCGGTACAGGAGGCTTGGCTGCGGCTCTCCCGCCAGGACACGGCGACCATCCACAACCTCGTCGGCTGGCTGACCACGGTGGTCGGACGGATCAGCCTCGATGTCCTGCGTTCGCGCCAGGCCCACCCCGCGGCGTCCTACGACGACCGGCTGCCCGAGCTCGTGGTGACGGTCGACGACGGACCCGCGCCGGAGGACGATGTGGCGCTCGCCGACTCGGTCGGGCTCGCCCTCCTGATCGTTCTGGATTCGCTCGGGCCGAGCGAGCGGCTGGCGTTCGTACTGCACGACCTGTTCGCGGTGCCGTTCGACGAGATCAGCCAGATCCTCGGCAAGTCCACCGCCGCCACCAAGATGCTCGCCAGCCGCGCCCGTCGGAAAGTACACACAGCCCAGCGGCCGATATCCGGAGGGCGGGAGCAGCGAGCGGTGGTCCAGGCATTCCTGGCGGCGGCTCGCCACGGCGACTTCGAGGGGTTGCTGCGCGTACTCGACCCCGAGGTGAGGCTGACCGTCGAAACCCCCGATGGTGTGGCCGTCGTCCTCGGCGCCACCCAGGTCGCCGCCAGGGCGCGGCTGTCCGCCGGTACGGCCCCGCGCGGGCGGGCGGCGCTCGTCAACGGGGAGCCCGGGATCGTGTCGTGGCACGAGGACGGCACCCCGCTCTCGGTCATGGCGTTCACCGTCGTCGACGGCCGGATCGCCCGTATCGCGGTCGTCATCGATCCGGCCAGGCTCGCGTCGATGGATCTGCCGGGGCCGGTGTGAGTCGCCGCAGTGCGGGCAGGCGCGCTTGTCGCACGGCCTCCGCCGTAAGCCGTTGTCGGTGCGAGTAGTTACCGTCATGGCGCTGCGGCAACCGTCGTCGGCGATCGCCTTCCAGAGGAAAGGGCGCCCATTGTGACCGATCTGTTCGCCGTGTCCATCGACAGTGTCGAGGAATGCACCGTGCGCGGGAGGCTGCACATCATCAACCCCGATGCCGCCTTCGTCCCCAAGGGGCCACCTTTCCCGCTGGCCCTGCTGGTGGACGCGTGGTTCCTTTTGTCGAACGGGTTCCTGAGGGACGGCGACGGCATGCCCAGCCGCCCGGACCGGTATCCGTATTCCACGGAGCGGGGCATGGAGATCGTGGCCGGTATGCGGATGAAGGATGAGTTCCGCGAGCTCTACGACGCGGTTCGCGGCAAGAAGATACGAGTCACCGACGACGGATATCTGCTCGCGGACGACGGCATAAGCGTGCTCATTCCCCGGCGTACGGCGAGAGCCGTGTACGGAGCGGAACTGGGGGGTGCATCCGGGTATGACGGCATTTCTCACTATGTCTTGACGGAGAGCGATCCCGTCGAGTTCTCCTGCCGAGCCTTCGAGATCGTGACCTCCTACGAGACAGGCCCGATCCGCAACGTCCCCCTGCGGAGTGAGGTCGAGGAGCTGCCCTGCAGCGACTTTACGTTCACGGTGAGCCACCCGGCCTATCTCGAGCATGTGGTCGGTGGAATGCGCTGGTCGACAACCCACACCGGGCAGGTCTAGTCGGCTGAGCGCAGGTAGTTGTAGACCGTTGCCCTGGACACCCCCAGCAGCTCCGTCACCACCTGCACGGAGTGCTTGACCTGAAGAAAGCCGCGGGTTTTGAGGGAGCGTACGAGCTCTTTCTTCGCGGCGGAGCCGAGGCTGCGCGCCGTGTGGCCGCGGGCCGCGGCGAATTCCTCGACGACGGTGCGGAGTTCGTCGGCGGTGCGGGCGCGCAGGGTTTCGGTGAGGGGCTGTTCCTGGTCGTCGGTTCTGACCAGGTTGTTGAGGCTGCGGGCGACGCTGGCGAACAGCGAGACGTCGAGGTTGAGGCAGATGGCGGCGATGTATTCGCCCGCGCCGTTCTTGATGCCGATCGAGGTGCTTTTGGCCGGGCGGCCGTCGGGGAAGCGGTTGGGGTAGTTCTGGACGATGTCCGGGAAGCCGGGGTCCTGGATACGGGCGATGCCGAGCTCGGTGGCGGGGTCGCCGACGGAGCGGCCGGAGAGATTGCTCTCTATGGCCCGGATGGCGTGTTCGGGGTCGCGCAGATCGTGCAGCACGACCTCGCACAGGCCCGGGAACATCCGGCCGATGGCGACGACGATCTTCTCGGCCTCGCGCAGCAGCAGGTCGTCCTCGGCGGTCATGGTCTGCCTTCCTGATCGGCGAAGCCTTGATCGGTGAAACCTTGATCGGTGAAACCTTGATCGGTGAAGAGGGCGTTCATCGCGGTCGCCGCCTTGAGCCCCGAGCCCGTCAGCAGCACGACGGTCGTCTCGCCCGGCCGGATCGCGCCCCGGGCGCGGAAGACGTCGATCGCGGCGGCCGCGGTCGCGCTGGTCGGCTCCGCGTACAGGCCCATGGCGGCCAGCCGGCGGACCGCGGTGGCGATGTCGTCCTCGGGGATGGCCGCCATGTCGCCGTCCGAGCGGCGGACGGCCTGGACGACCTCCGGCAGCCGGATGGGCTCGCGGATGGCGGTGCCCTCGGCGACGGTGGGGGCGAAGGGGGCGGCGGCCCGGTCGTGGAACGCCGCGTGGATGGGGGCGCAGTTGGCGGGCTGGGCGACGAGCAGCCGGGGACGGCGCCGGATCTGGCCGGAGGCCAGCAGTTCGGAGAAGCCGATGTCGCAGCCCAGGACGGTGGAGCCGGCGCCGGCCACGGTGATGACGTTGTCCGGGGCCGTGAAGCCCAGGTCCTCCCACAGCTCGTACGCGAGGGTCTTGGTGCCCTGGAGGAAGAACGGGTGCCAGTTGTGGCTCGCGTAGTACGTACGCTCCGACCGGCGCAGCGCCTCCGCCGCGGTGGCGTCCCGGTCGCCCGGGACGAGCTCGACCCGCGCTCCGTACGCGCGGCTCTGGAGCACCTTGGTGGGGGAGGTGGCCTCGGGGGCGAGGATCGTGGCCCGGATGCCGGCGGCCGCGCAGTACGCCGCGACGGAGGACCCGCCGTTGCCGGAGCTGTCCTCGATGACCTCCGGCACGCCCCGCTGCGCCAGCAGGGAGATCATCACGCTGGTGCCGCGGTCCTTGAAGCTGCCGGTGGGGCTGAACCACTCCAGCTTGAAGCGGACCGGGACCTCCCCCCAGACCTTCTCGACCAGCGGGGTGCAGCCCTCGCCGAGCGACACCGGGGCGGCGATGTCAACGGGCAGGGCCGCCCGGTAGCGCCACAGCGAACGGGTGCCGGTGTCCACGTCCTCGCGGGTGATGCCGGGCAGGGGGGAGACGGTCAGCGGGGCGCCGTCGTCGCTGCACCAGCGCGGGTCGGTGAGCGGGTAGCGGGCGCCGGATCGCTCGTCCAGGTAGTGGGGTTCGGGGTGGTGGGGTTCGGGGTGGCTGGGTTCAGGGTGGTGGGGTTCAGGGTGCACTTTAGAAATTCTGTTTAGTTGTGGATGATAGGTCAAGAGGGCTCGGTCAGAGGTGGCCGTACAGGCGCTCCAGAACCGCCGCCACCCCGTCCTCGTCATGGTCCGGAGCCACCTCGTCCGCGACGGCGATCAGACCCGGGTGTGCGTTGCCCATCGCCACCCCGTACCCGGCCCACTCCAGCATCGGGATGTCGTTCGGCATATCGCCGAAGGCGATCGTGTCCTCGGGCGAGAAGCCCATACGCTCCGCCGCGCGCCCCAGCCCCATGGCCTTGTCCACCCCCGCCGGCAGCACCTCGATCATGCCCTTCTCGGAGTGCGTCACCGACACCTCGTCCCCGCCCGCCAGCGCCGCGGCCGCCGCGACCCGGGCGTCGGGCAGCTCGCGATGGCGCATCAGCACCTTCTCGATCGGCTGCGCCCACAGCTCCTCCCGGCTGCCCACGAGCCCCCAGTCGGGGCGCATCCGGTCGGTGAAGCGCGGCGTGATCACGAAGCGGTTCTCGGGCGCGGCGGTGACCACCGCCAGCTCCAGCGGGCGCCCGCCCAACTCCTCCTCGGTGCGCTTGACCACCGCCCGCGCCAGGTCCAGGTCCAGCGCCGCGGAGACCAGCAGCCGGTCCGCCGAGGCGTCGTACAGCTGCGCGCCCTGTCCGCATACCGCGAGCCCCTGATAGCCGATGGCGACCAGGAACTCCCGGCAGGAGGTGGCCGGTCGGCCGGTGACGACCAGATGGCGCGCCCCGGCGCGGTCCGCGAGGGCGAGCGCCGCGCGGGTACGGGCCGAGACGGTCAGGTCGGTGCGCAGCAGCGTGCCGTCGAGGTCGGTGGCCACCAGCCGGAAGGGCGGCGGGCCGGCGGTGTCCGGGAGGGGCGCGGAGCCCGAGCGGGGCCGTGGCAGCCTGAGTGCGGTGGCCGGTGCCGGCGTGGCGTCAGCGGTGTGCACGTGCCGGTGTCCCTTTCGTGTCCTGTGTCCTCGGGCCCGCGGCAGTGCGCACAGGTATGTGCGCGGGTATGCGCGCGACACGGACCGCCGCCCCCGCGCGACGGCCGAGCCGGTGATCGAGCCGGTGATCGAGCCCCTGAATTCGGAGCCAGAATGGCGGCTCGGGCGGGTCCGATCAAGCCGCCTTGACAGCCACGCTTCCCTCCGCCACATATCGCGGCAGCCGGTAGGGGAGTCTGCCGTACCACAGCCGCGACAGGGTGAAGCCGAACGACAGGCAGATGACGCCGCCGACGGCGTCCAGCCAGAAGTGGTTGGCCGTCGCCACGATCACCATCAGCGTGGCCGCCGGGTACAGCAGCCCCAGCGCCTTCACCCACACCGCGCGGGCCAGTACGGCGATGGTGACGCCGCACCACAGCGACCAGCCGATGTGCATCGACGGCATCGCCGCGTACTGGTTCGACATATTGGCCAGATTCCCCGAGGCCATCGACCCCCAGGTGTCGTGCGCCACGACGGTGTCGATGAAGTGGCCCCCGGTCATCAGCCGGGGCGGGGCCAGCGGGAAGAAGTAGTAGCCAAGCAGCGCCACGCCGGTGGTCGCGAAGAGCGCCAGCCGGGTGGCGGCGTACCGGCCGGGGTGCCGGCGGTAGAGCCACACCAGCACGCCGAGGGTCACGATGAAGTGCAGTGTGGCGTAGTAGTAGTTCATTCCTACGATCAGCCAGCCGACCGAGTCGATCGCGTGGTTGACGTCGTACTCGAAGGCCATGCCGAGTTGGTGCTCCCACTCCCAGATCCAGTCGGCGTTGCGCAACGCCTCATGCCGCTGCTCCGGGACGGCGTTGCGGATCAGGGAGTACGTCCAGTAGCTGACGGCGACGAGGACGATCTCGAACCAGAGCCGGGGTCTGCGGGGGGTGCGGAGCCGGTCCAGGAGCCTTTGGGGTGGCGCTGGGCGCGTACCGGCCCCCGCTTGGCTCCCCTCGATGGGTGACGGAGTGGCCGTCCGGCTTGCCAGAGTCCTCACAGTCGTTTCACCCATGGGGCGACAGTCTGCCAGAAGCGGCCCAGCGGCAGATCGCCCTTCGGGCCGGTCTTGACGCCTTATGTCCTGCTCCGGCCCGCCCCGCATATGGCGTAGTCCGCCGTACGCCCGGTTATGTCCCGCGCCCATGTTCCGCCCATGTCCCGCCCATGTCCCGCCTACGCCCCGGGGCCGCCCCGCGCCCCCGCCCCGTGGGCCGAGGCCGTGGAGCCGCGGACCACCAGCTCCGGGAGGAAGACGAATTCGCTGGGCGGGGCCGGGGTGCCGCCGATCTCCTCCAGCAGGGCCCGCACCGCGGCCTGGCCCATCGACTGCACGGGCTTGCGGATGGTGGTCAGCGGCGGGTCCGTGAAGGCGATCAGCGTCGAGTCGTCGAAGCCGACCACCGAGATGTCCCGCGGTACGGCCAGGCCCTGCTGCCGGGCCGCCCGTATGGCGCCGAGCGCCATCATGTCGCTTGCGCAGACCACCGCCGTACAGCCGCGTTCGATCAGCGCGCCGGCCGCCGCCTGGCCGCCCTCCAGCGTGTAGAGCGAGTGCTGGATCAGCTCTTCGGACTTCTCGGGCGCGACCCCCAGCTGTTCTTGCATCGCGCGCTGGAAGCCCTCGATCTTCCGCAGTACGGGCACGAACCGCTTGGGGCCGAGCGCCAGCCCGATCCGGGTGTGGCCGAGCGAGGCCAGATGGGTCACCGCCAGCAGCATCGCCGCCCGGTCGTCGGGCGAGATGAAGGTCGCCCGCACCTTGGGGGAGTAGCCGTCGACCAGGACGAACGGCACGCCCTGGCCGCGCAGTTGGTCGTAGCGCTGCATATCGGCGCTGGTGTCCGCGTGCAGCCCGGAGACGAAGATGATCCCCGCCACCCCGCGGTCCACCAGCATCTCGGTCAGCTCGTCCTCGGTCGAGCCGCCCGGCGTCTGGGTGGCCAGCACCGGGGTGTAGCCCTGGCGGGTCAGCGCCTGCCCGATCACCTGGGCGAGCGCGGGGAAGATCGGGTTCTCCAGCTCGGGGGTGATCAGGCCGACAAGACCCGCGCTGCGCTGCCGCAGCCGCACCGGCCGCTCGTATCCGAGCACGTCGAGCGCGGCCAGGACGGATTCGCGGGTGGCCGCCGCCACGCCGGGCTTGCCGTTCAGGACGCGGCTGACGGTGGCCTCGCTGACCCCCGCCTGGGCTGCGATGTCAGCGAGCCGTGCGGTCATGGGGCTGGACTGTACCGGTCGCATGTCAGATTGCCCACCACGCGCAGGAATCGGCGGGAATGCGCACCGTGCCCGCCCCGTGCTCCAGCGGGGCCGAGGACAGCAGCGCACGCCCTGGAACGGGCAGTTCCACCCCCTCGTCGAGGGTGTTGACGGTGCATACGAACCCCGGGCGGGACAGCGCGAGCACCCCCTCGGGTGCGTCCAGCCACTCCATCGGGGTGTCGCCGAGGCCGGGCACCTCCTTGCGCACCGCGAGCGCCGCGCGGTACAGCTCCAGCGTAGAGTCCGGGTCGCCGGTCTGGGCCTCGACCGACAGATCCCGCCAGCCCGTGGGCTGCGGCAGCCAGCTGCCGCCGGGGCCGAAGCCGTACGACTCCCCACCGCGCGCCCAGGGGATGGGCACCCGGCAGCCGTCCCGGAAGCCGTCCTGGCCGCTCTCGTGGAAGGTGCGGAAGAAGGCCGGGTCCTGGCGGCAGTCGTCCGGCAGGTCCGTGACCTCCGGAAGCCCCAGTTCCTCGCCCTGGTAGATATACGTCGAACCGGGCAGCGCCAGCATCAGCAGGGCGGCGGCCCGGGCCCGCCGCAGGCCCTGGGCGGGGCTGTGCTCGGCGTAGCGGGTGGGGTGCCGGACCACGTCGTGGTTGGAGAGCACCCAGGTGGTGGGGGCGCCCACGGAGGCGGTCGCGGCCAGCGAGTCGTCGATCACCTCGCGCATCGCGGCCGCGTCCCACGGGCACCTGAGGAACTGGAAGTTGAAGGCCTGGTGCAGTTCGTCGGGGCGCACGTACAGCGCCAGCCGCTCGGAGGTGGGGGCCCACGCCTCGGCGACGCCGATGCGCGCCGGGCCGGCGTGGTTCTGGCTGTAGGAGTCCAGCAGCCGCCGCCAGGAGCGGTGGATCTCGTGCACCCCGTCCTGGTCGAAGAACGGCAGCACCTGCGCGCCGATCAGCTTGGCCTGTTCGGTGCGGCCGATATCGGGCAGACCCGCGGCCTTGACCATGCCGTGCGCGACATCGATACGGAAGCCGTCCACGCCCAGGTCCAGCCAGAACCGCAGGACGGACGCGAACTCCTCGGCGACCTCGGGGCACTCCCAGTTGAGATCGGGCTGCTCGGGCGCGAAGAGGTGCAGATACCACTCGCCGGGGGTGCCGTCGGGGTCGGTGGTACGGGTCCAGGCGGGGCCGCCGAAGACCGACTCCCAGTCGTTGGGGGGCAGCTCGCCGTCCGCGCCCCGGCCCGGCTGGAAGTGGTAGCGCTCGCGGGCCGCCCCCCGAGGTCGGTC
>NZ_JBSFMM010000146.1:0-28051 GCF_053599555.1 Streptomyces sp. NPDC000941 | reverse complement strand
ATGTAGTTCACCGGCCGCTGAACGCTCTTGACGCCGACCGTCAGCTTGTTGATGTCACACGGGCCGATCTCCTGCTCCGAGTTGTCGGAACCACCGGAGCCGCCGGAGCCCTTGGCGCCGTCCTTGGAGGACCCGGACTGCTCGGTGCCGCCGCCCTTCTTCCCGTCGCTCGCGCCGCCCGTGGCGTCCGACCCGCCGGAGCCCGAGGTCTGGTCGGCCGGGGCCGAGCTCGGGGTGTCCGCCTTGCCTTCGTTCTTGGTGCCGCTGCCCTCGTCGCTGTTGCAGGCGGTGAGAGTGAGCGCGGCGACCGCGGTCAGGCCGACCGCGGCCAGGCGCATGGTACGGGCGCGGCGGGTGGCGAAGGCGGTGATCGACATGGTGGGTTCCCCCCAGATGGACTTGGCCGTTTCCGGTGTGTCTTTCTCGGTACGGCTCAAGCCTCTCGCCCCCCGCTGTCGTTCGGCTGCCGCCCGGCTGCCGACCCGCTAACGTCCCACTAACGCCTCGCCTTCAGCGGCCTCTCGTCGCTCATTCACCGCCCCCGTCGCCGTCCTTGCCGCCCTCGCTGTCCTGGGCGAAGAGCTTGACCAGGTCGCTCAGGGCGAAGCCGGTGCGACGCAGCTCACCAGGAACGGCTGTCGCGAACCGCCCGCCCCGCGCATGAGCAGCCGAAGCCACCACGCCGGGACCTCGATCACGCGCGGCGCGCCGAGGCCCCCGCGCCGACCGCGGCCGAGCCGTGCACCGCGACCCCGTCCGGGCGAGCCAGCTCCAGGTACATCTTGACGTCGTCGAAGCGCTCGTCGCCGACGGCTATCCCGCTCGGCAACCGGCCCCACTCCTTGAAGCCGAGGTCCTCGTACAGGCCGATCGCGCCGTGGTTGTTGCCGCGGACACCCAGGATCAGCAGCTCCAGACCGGCCGCGCGCACGTCGTCGATCAGCGCGGACACCAGGAGGCGGCCGATCCCCCGGCCCCGGGCCGCGGGGTGCGTCATGACCTGCTGGAGCTCGGCGCTGTGCCGGTAGCTGGCCACGGTGGCGCGGCGCCGCCACAGCGCGCTGCCCAGCACCTCGCCTGCCCCGCCCTCCTCCGTCGCCAGGGCCAGCGCCGCGTCCCCGGCCCGTACGTCGGCCAGGATCCCGTCGAGCCAGGCGTCGGTCTCCGCCCGGCCGGGCGGTGTGAGGTAGCCGATGGCCCCGCCGGTCTCGGTGACGGCGTGGATCATCCGGTGGATCCTGGCGCGCAGCGCGTCGTCCAGGGTGGTCGGCCACACCAGCTCGACCGGGTCACTCATGTCGTGTGCTCCTTGCCCTGTCCGACCGGTCATTCGATGATTGTGCTGCACGCGGCCCAGTGCACCCGGCCCATGTTCGGATCGAGCATGAACGACAGAGTGACCCAGTTCTTCTCCGTACCGATGTAATTGCCGCGAAGGGCCAGATCATCCTTCGGAGCCAGGGTGAAGTCCGGCATCATCTCCCCCGGCTGGTACGTGCGCACCACCGGCACGCTCGGGTGCCCGGCGATGATGTGATTCGCGTCCCAGACCGTCAGGGGCTGGCCGACCTTGGAGTACACGGCGACACTCGTGCCCTGGGGCACCTCGGTCATCGGCAGGTCGGGCTCGAGACCGCCATGGCCGGCGAACACCAGCTCGCCGTCCGGGCGCTCCTCGGGGAGGTAGTCCAGCAAGTGGCAGGGCGTGAGCCCTAGCGGGTCGACCCAGCGGTGGGGGTTGGGGACGTAGGCGACCGGGTTGGGCGCGGGGGCGAGGCCGAGGGGGTCGGGGGTGAGGTAGCGGGCCGTGGTGGGGTCGTAGTAGCGGTGGTGGTTGTAGTGAAGGCCGCTCTCGGGGTCGACGTACTGGCCGGGGAAGCGCAGCGGGGTGTGGGGAGCGTCGGTGCGGTCCTCGGTCGTCGTGCCCCAGAGGGTGGTACGGGGGCGCCAGGCGATATCGCCGGTTTCGTCGACGAGTTCGGTGGGGGTGCCGGTCAGGTCGGTGACGATGGCGAAGAAGCGGCGGTCGATCTCACGCTGGGTGGTGGCGTCGGTGACGCGCTCGGTCTGGGTGAGGGGGCGGAAGCCGTCGTGTTCCCAGGTGAGGGTGGTCGGGTCGGGGAGGTCCGGGGTGGTGGTGGTCTGTTCTGTGAGGGTGGTGTGGTCCCAGGTGAAGTCGACCTGTTCGGCGACCGTTTCGCCGTCGTCGGCGAGGCGTTGTTTGGCGGTGCGGCGGCCGAGGGGGTCGTAGAGGTAGCGCCAGGTGGTGCCGTCGGGGGTGGTGACGGTGGTGAGGTGGTTCTCGGCGTCCCAGGTGTAGCGCCAGGTGTCGGGCTTGCGGGAGGGGCGGGTCTTCTGGCGGAGGGTGAGGCGGCCGGCGGCGTCGTGTTCGTAGCGGACGCGTCCGGCGCGGGTGATGCGGGTGCCGGTGTACGTGCGGGGGCCGGTGGTGTCGGCTGCGGAGGGGTGTTCGCCTGGCCAGGTGGCGTGGGTCTGGTTGCCCACCTCGTCGTAGGCGTAGCTCTCGGTCCAGCCCTCGGCGCGGACGGCCGTGACCCGGCCGGCGGCGTCGAGGTCGTAGGTGTGGGGGCCGCGGAGTTGGTCGTCGATGCCGGTGAGGTGGCCGTCGGGGCGGTAGGTGTAGGCGCGGTGCTGAAGGGTTCCGCCCTCCGGGCCGGTGGTGAGGGTCTGCTCCGACAGCCGTCCGGCCGGGTCCCAGATCTGCGCGAGGGAGGCGGTATGCCCAAGGCGGCGGGCGGTCTCCCGGCCTACCGCGTCATACGTGAAGTCCAGGGTGTGACCGCAGGTGGTGAGCGTGGTGCGGTGGCCCGCCGCGTCGTAGGCGAAGGTGGACTTCGCGCCGGAGGGGGTGGTGCGGCGCACGGTGCGGCCGAGGGCGTCGTAGGCGCGGGTGAGAACGCGGTCGCCGACGACTTCCGCTATGGCCCGGCCCATCCGGTCCCGCCGGTACGTCAGCGCCACCTCCGGGCCGACGGCCTCCGTCAGCCGCCCGGCCGGGTCGTAGGCGAAGGTGGTGACCTGGCCGTCGGCGTCCTTGCGCACGGTCCGGCCGCAGGCGTCGTGTTCGAGGGAGACGGTCTGGCCCAAGGGATCAGTGCGGGAGACCAGTTGGCCCGCCGCGTCGTATGCGTAGGTGAGGGTGCGGCCGTCGAAGTCCGTCTCGCTGAGTGTGCGGCCGGTCGGATCGTACTCGTACGTCCAGGTCAGCCCCTGGGCGTTGGTGACCTGGGTGAGGCGCAGCCGCGTGTCGTAGGCGAACTCGTAGCGGGCGCCGTCCGGGTCGGTCCGGGCGGACAGCAGGTCGAAGTGGGTGTATTCGTAGGTGGTCACTCGACCGCCCGCGTCCACCTGAGCGGTGACGTTGCCCTCGCCGTCGTAGGTCCAGGTCTGCTCGGAGCCGTCCGGGGCGATGCGCCGGGCGAGTTTGCCTTCGGTGGTCCATTCCATGCGGGTGATGGCGCCGAGCGGGTCGGTGACGGCCGTGGGGCGGCCGAAGGCGTCGCGGTGGTAGGTGGTGGCCGCGCCCAGGGGGTCGGTGATCCGGATGGGGAGCCCGGCCGGGTCGCAGCGGACGTGGGTGGTGTCGCCGAGCGCGTTGGTGACCGACGCCAGATGGCCCAGGCCGTCGTAGGCGTAGCGAGTGGTGTTGCCGCAGGTGTCGGTGGCGGCGGTGCGGTTGCCCCGATCGTCGTAGGCGTAAGCCCAGGTGGCTCCGTCCGCGTGGGTGACCTCCACCGGGATGTCCAGGGCGTTGTAGGAGGCGGTCCGCCGGCGACCGTCGGGGGTGGTCACGGAGGTCAGCCGGCCGGCCGCGTCGTAGTCGTAGCCGGTCGTCCGGCCCAGCGCGTCGGTCCGGGACAGAATGCGGCCGTGGCGGTCCCGCCGGGTGCGGGTGGTGTGGCCGAGGGGGTCGGTCACGGCGACCACCTGGCAGCGGTCGTTGACCAGGTAGCGGGTGGCGTGGCCCTCGGGCGTGGTGACCGTGGTGACCCGGTGGCCGGTCCGTTCATCCGTGGGGCCGTAGTCGATGCGCAGCGCGATATGGCCCTCGGTGCCGCCCTGGGCGATGCAGCGGTCGCGGTTGTCGTAGACGTAGTCGTAGCGGCGGTTGTTGGTGTCGATCCAGGCGATGATGCGCCGCTCGGTGTCGTACTCGAAGCGCAGGGGCAGCCCGGAGGAGTTGGTGACGTCCGTGAGGTTGCCGTCGGTGTAGGCGTAGCGGATGAGCTCCTGGTCGGCTCCGGCCAAGTGGAGGGCGGTGATACGGCCCTGGTCGGTGGTGATGTTGAGGTGGTAGCCGCCGCTGTGGACGATGGCGGTGGGGGCGCCGTGTTCGTCGTATTCGAAGGTCAGGCGGTGGCCGTTGCGGTCGCTGACCTCCGCGAGCAACGCCTCGCCGTCGCCCCCGCCCTCCGGGCCGGTGAAATGCCAGGTGCGACCGGTGCCGGGATCGCTGAGCGTGTAGTCGCCCGCCGTGGTGCGTTCCAGGGGCCACCTGGGGCCCAGCTCCGGCAGCGTCGGCACGCCGGGCGCCGGGTGCGGATACGACAGCAGCAGTCCGTCCTCGGCGACGAACACCACACCCGGCGCGCCGATCTCCAGCCGCTGATCGGCCGTGCTCGACCAGGTGGGCCCGAACCACCGCCCCGCCCGGTACCCCGACTCCGCCCGCCGCACGAACACCAGCGGCAACGCCCCCGGCAACACCACATCCCGCTGCGGCAGATACATCCGCCCCGAAGCCAGATCCACCGGATCCGTATGACCCGCGGTCTTCGCCCCATCCGGCGTCGCATGCGGCGCAGCCCCGTCCCTGGCCAGCGACCGCGCAGCGGCACCCTCGGCCCGGGCCAGGGTCGGCAGCCGCTCAGCAGCGGTGACGGCCGCCTTCGCCCCGCCAAGACCCTTGGTCCCGATCAACTCCGGCACCAACCGCCCCAGCCCCTCCGAGGGATCCTTCTGGAACGCGTCCCACATGCCCTTGAGCGCCGTGCCCGGGTCATTGGCCATCCGCACCAGACCAGCGGCCGTGTTGTTCAGATTGGTGACGTACTCGGCGGGATGGGTGATGTTGTACAGGTCCAGCGGGTTCACCTGCCGCACAAAGTTCAGCAGCCCCGCCGTCCCCTTCACCACACCACCCAGGAAATGGCCCGTATCCAGGCTCAGCCCGGTCAGCCCATCCCCCACCTGCTGGGCATACGACGGCTTCTTCGGCGCGGCATCCCGCGCCCCCTCCACCGCCGCCTTAGCCACCCCATGCGCCTCGTTCCGCTGCCGCCGCGCCTCCGCCAACAACTCCTGCGCGGCCTTCATCTCGGCCGTCCCCGGATCATGGAACGTGCCCGGCTTGTCCGGCAGCGAGGACGGATCCCGCTTGTCGGCGGGCAGCGCGTTGTACGCGTCCGCCGCCTTGTTGTACGCGCTCACCTCGTCGTTATGCGCCGACCGCGCATCCTCCGACGCCTTCCTGCCCTTCTTATAGCGCCGGATCGCCTCCTCAGCCTGACCCTGCGCCCACTCCACCGTCCCCGCGAACCGCTCCAGCGCCGCCGACGCCTTCTCACACGCATCCGCAGCCGTGAACCACTTCTTCGGCTGGACCGACACGCTCTCCCGGAAGGCATCCGCCGCCTTCCCCTTCAACGACCGCGAACCGAGCCCCCGCAACCCCTTGCCCACATTGTTGAACGCGGTCTTGAAGTCCGTGAGATGGCCGGCCGTTGAGCGGAGTTTCGACGAACTGCCGTGGATCAGCTTCTTCGGGTCCTCGCTCTCCCCCAGCTGCATCTCGTCGACATCCGCACCCAGCGCGTTCGCCGCCGAGTCGGACTTGTCCCGGACCCAGTCCGCACCGCTCTCCCAGCCGACGTCATCCAGCCGGTCGCCCGTCCAGTCCCCCGCGTCGTCGACGGCCTCACCGACGTCCTCGACCCGGTCATCGACCCAGTCCTTGACGCCATCCGGAACGAAGTCTCCGAGCCCCACGCGCAGTTACCCCCGTGCAACAGTCGCAGCGGCCTGCCTCCGGCCGTTGATCGGCACCGTACCCGCCAACCGGAACGCGGGGCACCGGGGGGCCGACGACTGGGGCGACGGCTGGGGGCGTTCAGCCCGTTTCCGCCACTTCGACGGGCGTGTCCGACTCCTCTGGAACGCGCCCGGTCTTCACCGGCCCGATCTTCCCCCGCCCGGTCTGCCCCCGCCCGGTCTGCCCCCGCCCGATCTTCCCCCGCCCGGTCTTCACCGGCCCGGCCTCGCCCCGCCCCGTCTTCCTCCGCCCCCTCAGCCGCTGGTAGAGCAGCGCCGCACCGGCCACGCCGAGCGGCCACAGCAGATACCGGCCCGACATCACCAGCAGCGCGGCGACCGCGACGAGCGCCGCCGGCGCCGCCGCGCGGATCGCCCCGCGCCGGGGCAGCAGGCGCAGCGCGGCGGCGACGCCGATCGCGTACACGGTGACGAAGGAGCCCGTGGTGAGCAGTACCAGGGGCCGGGCGTCCGTGTGGGCGGCGGTCACCACGAACAGGCTGAGGAAGGCCAGCGACGAGACGAACCCGAGGCTGCGGCGCGGGATCTCGCCCGCGCTGCCGCCACGTCCCAGCCACTCCGGCAGCGCGCCGTCCCGGCCGAGGGCCGCGCCGAGTTTGGCCGCGCCGGCGTAGTAGGCGTTCATGGTGCCGAGGGTCAGCAGGAGCGCGGCCGCGGCGGCGAGCAGCCGGGCGTTGCCGCCCATGCCGCGGGCCATCAGCTCGCCCAGCGGGGCGTCGGCGTCGGCCGCACCCGTGCCGAGCACCGCGACGACGGCGAACGCCACGGCCAGATACAGCACCCCGACGATCACGACGGCGGCCGCGGTGGCCCGAGGCAGGTCCCGGGCCGGGTCGCGGAACTCCGCCGCCAGGTGGGTGATCGCCTCCCAGCCCGCGAAGCTCCACACCAGCAGCGCCGCCGCCGAGCCGATCGCGGCCCAGCCGTGCGGGGCGAACGGCTCGAGGTGTTCCGTACGCGCCTGCGGCAGGGACAGCGCGACGGCGCCGAGCAGCAGGGCGATCAGCAGCCCCGAGAGCGCGAGTTGCAGCCGCCCGGTCACCCGCATCCCGGCGGTGTTGACGGCCGTGACGATGGCCATCAGCGCCACCGCGGTGACCGTACGGGTCGCGGTCCCGCCGCCCACGGCGGCCTCGGTGTACGAGCCGGCGAACAGCGCGGCGGCGGACGCGCCCGGGGGCACCGCGAGGTAGAAGCACCAGCCGACCACCGCCGCGGTCCGCTCGCCGAAGGCGAGCCGGGCGTACGTGGACACGCCCCCGGCGTCGGGGTAGCGGGCGCCGAGCGCGGCGAAGGTGGCGGCCAGCGGCGCGGACACCACGACCAGGGCCAGCCAGGCCAGCAGCGAGGCGGGGCCCGCGGTCTCGGCCGCGAGCGCGGGCAGCGCGATGACGCCCGTGCCCAGTACCGCCCCTACGTACAGCGCGGTGCCCTGGAGCGCGGTGAGCCGCCCGGCGGACGCAGGGCGGTGGGGTGACGGTGGTGACGCTGGTGACGCTGGTGGCGGTTCGCTCATGCCCGGTTCGCTCATGCCCGGCAGCCTCGCCGATGCGGCCACCCGCCGACCATCGGCGGAAATGCCATGGTGCGCTAAATTCCCGCCATGCCCCGTCCCGCCGATACGCCCCACCCCGCCGACAGCCCCCGTCCCGCCGACACGCCCCGCCACATCGTCGCCGTCGCCGTGGCCGACGGCGCCCCCATCTTCGAGCTCGCCGTCCCCTGCGAGGTCTTCGGCATCGACCGCTCGGACATCGTCGACCCGTGGTACGAGTTGCGCCTGTGCGCCGCCGAGCCCGGTCCGCTGCGCACCTCGGCCGGCCTGGGCATCCCCACCCCGTACGGCCTCGACGACCTCGTCGAGGCGGACACCGTGGTGGTGGCCGCCTGTCCCCGGGCCGTCCAGCTGGCCCCGCCGCCCGCGCTGGTCACCGCGGTGCGCAAGGCCCATGAGCTGGGCCGGCGGATCGTCTCCATCTGCAGCGGCGCGTACGTCCTGGCCGCCGCCGGGCTGCTGGCGGACCGCCGGGCGACCACGCACTGGATGAACGCCGCGGACTTCGCCTTCCGCTTCCCGGAGGTCGACCTCGACCCCACGGCCCTGTACGTCGAGGACGGCTCCATCCTCACCTCGGCCGGCACCGGGGCCGCGATCGATCTGTGTCTGCATCTGGTGCGCCAGGACCATGGCGCGGCGGTGGCCAACGAGGTGGCCCGCCGGATGGTCGTACCGCCGCACCGGGAGGGCGGGCAGACGCAGTACGCGAAGCTCCCGGTCCGGCCGCGGGCGGGCGGGGGCGAGGGGCTTGCGCCGGTGCTGCAGTGGGCGCGGGAGCGGCTGCACGAGCCACTGACGGTGGCCGGGCTGGCCGCGGTGGCCCATATGAGCGAGCGCACCTTCGCGCGCCGCTTCCGCGACGCCCTCGGGACCACGCCGTTGCAGTGGATCCTTCAGGAGCGGGTGCGGCTGGCGCAGGAGTTGCTGGAGACCACCGACGAACCGGTGGAGAGCGTGGCGCGCCGCACCGGCTTCGGCACCGCGCCCAATCTGCGCCACCACTTCCGGCGGCTGACCAGCGTCTCGCCGCAGACCTACCGCCAGGTGTTCCGGTCCCGGTCGATACCGCCCGGCACGCCACGTTCGGCACCACGTTCAGCGCCACGTTCGGCACCATGGGAGTAACCGCGGGCACCTAGACGAGGGAGCACACCGTGACCGAACGCAAGCCGCCCGGCATCAGCTTCGAGACGTGGGCCGACCGACAGATCCGCGAGGCGGAGGCGCGGGGCGACTTCGACGATCTTCCCGGGCGGGGCAAGCCGCTGCAGGGCCTGGACAGGCCGTACGACGCGATGTGGTGGGTCAAGGACAAGATGCGGCGCGAGGGCCTCTCCTACCTGCCGCCGGCGCTCGTGCTGCGCAAGGAGGCCGAGGACGCGCTGGCCGCGGCGCACACCGCCGGGTCCGAGGCCGAGGTGCGGCGGATCCTGGCGGACATCAACGACAAGATCCGCGAGGCGCTGCGCCGGCCGCCCGAGGGTCCGCCGCTGAATCTGGTGCCGTTCGATGTGGACGGGGTCGTACGGGAGTGGCGCGCGAGCCGGACCGGCTGAGACAACCTGCCCCCGCCTTCTCCCCTGGCCGGAAGTTTCCGTTGCCTCAGGCTACCGGTGGTCGATGCAATCACTTCGGCGTACGGTGGCCGCCGGGGCGACCGAACCACCGGAGGGAGCGACATCGCGATGTGCGGCATCACCGGGTGGATCTCGTACGACCAGGACCTCACCACCGAGCGCGAGCGCGACACACTGGCCGCCATGACCGCGACCATGGCCTGCCGCGGCCCCGACGCGGCAGGCCTGTGGACGGACACCCACGCCGCCCTCGGCCACCGCCGGCTGGCCGTGATCGACATCGAGGGCGGCAAACAGCCCATGTCCGTCGAGCGCGACGGCCGCACGGCGCTGGTGACCACCTACAGCGGCGAGATCTACAACTACCGCGAGCTGCGCGCCGAGCTGATCGGCCGCGGCCATGCCTTCCGTACCAGCAGCGACACCGAGGTGGCCCTGCACGCCTACCTCGAGTGGGGCGAGGACTTCACCCACCGCCTCAACGGCATGTACGCCTTCGCCCTGTGGGACCCGCGCGAACAGCAGCTCCTGCTGGTCCGCGACCGCATGGGCATCAAGCCGCTGTACTACCACCCCACCCCCGACGGTGTGCTCTTCGGCTCCGAGCCCAAGGCCATCCTCGCCCACCCCGCCGTACGCCCCGCCGTCGACATCGACGGCCTGGCCGAGCTGCTGGCCTTCACCAAGACCCCGGGCCATGCGGTCTACCGGGGGATGTACGAGGTGCGCCCCGGCCATGTCGTACGCGTCCGCCGCCAGGGCCTGGCCGAACACCGCTACTGGCGGCTGGAGGCCCGCGACCACACCGACGCCCCTGCCACCACCGTCCGCCGGGTGCGGGAGCTGCTGGACGACATCGTGGCCCGCCAGCTGATCGCCGATGTACCCCTGTGCACCCTGCTGTCCGGCGGGCTCGACTCCTCCGCGATCACCGCACTGGCCGCCCGCGGGCTGGCGGAGAACGAACAAGGGCCGGTGCGCTCGTTCGCGGTGGACTTCGTCGGCCAGACCGAGAACTTCAAGCCCGACGCGTTGCGCGCCACCCCCGACGGCCCGTACGCCCACGCGCTCGCCGAGCATGTGGGCGCCGACCACCAGGACATCGTCCTGGACACCGCCGCCCTGATGGACCACGCCCACCGCCGCGCCACACTGACCGCCCGCGATCTGCCGTTCGGCCTCGGCGAGAGCGACACCTCGCTGTATCTGCTCTTCAAGGCGATCCGCGACCGCTCCACGGTGGCCCTGTCCGGGGAGTCGGCCGACGAGGTCTTCGGCGGCTACTCCTGGTTCCACGATCCGCGGGCGGTCGCCGCCGACACCTTCCCCTGGCTCGCGGTGTTCCGCGACTTCGGCTTCACCGGAAGCCGTACCGGCAGCCGGGAGGCGCTGCTGCACCCGGAGCTGCTCGCCAAGGTTGACCTCGATGCCTACCAGGCCGACCGCTACCGCGAGGCGCTGTCCGAGGTCCCGTACCGCGAGGGCGACTCGGCGACGGAGCGGCGGATGCGGGAGATCTGCTATCTGCACCTGACCCGCTTCGTCCAGTTCCTGCTGGACCGCAAGGACCGCGCCAGCATGGCGGTGGGCCTGGAGGTGCGGGTGCCCTTCTGCGACCACCGGCTGGTCGAGTACGTCTTCAACACGCCCTGGTCGCTGAAGACCTTCGACGGCCGCGAGAAGTCCCTGCTGCGCGCCGCCACCCGCGATCTCCTCCCCGACTCCGTCGCCCAGCGCGTCAAGAGCCCGTACCCCAGCACCCAGGATCCCCGGTACGCCGATGCCATCCGGGCCGAGCTGCGCGAGCTGCTGGCCGACGACGACGCTCCGGTCCGCCCGCTGCTCGATACCGCCGCCGCCCGGCGCGCGGCGGACGCGGCGAACCAGGACGCCCGGCAGCCGATCGAAATGGTCCTCGGACTGAATGCGTGGCTGTGCCAGTACGAGGTCGAGCTGACCCTCTGACCTACAGTGCGCAACTGGCCCTGACGTTGCGTCAGGTATAGACCAAAACCCCGGCGAAACCCCCGGCCCGGCCGGGGGTTTCGCGTCTTGCCACTTGTGTCGAAACCGTGAAAGGCTCGGGCGGCCCCACAGTGGAACATCCCTCAACTCCGAGAAAAACACTGACCTCTTGGCCATCCTCTGCCCGGCCTGATAAGAGTGTTGCCCGGCGGGGGCGCCTTTTTGTTTCGTCAGTGAGGAAACCACCTCCATGCCCCACGAGTCATCTCCTGACGCCATATCCGAGACTGCTCTGCTCTCCGAATACTGGGACGCGGTACTCGATTACGCGAACCTGTGCACCACCAGCCCGCAGGACGGAATGCGGCTGGCCACCGAGGCGTTCCGGCGCGGCATCCGGGAGACCCGCACCTCGCGGACGCGGGCATGGGGGCCGCGTCTGCCCTGGCTCCCACTGCTCCTGAGCTCCGTACGGAAGACGGCCGCCGACTGGCAGGTCCGGCAGGCCGGCGTCCGGCTCGACCCGGCCCTGCGCATCTGGCTGACCTCCGACCGGGCCAGACGCTACGCCACCCCACGGCGGGAACAGCCGCTCGCGCTGCGCGGCTTATGCGATCTGCCGGAGGTCGACGCCGATCTGCTGTGGTCCGTCGAAGTCGAGTCGCAGTCCCTCACCACGGTGGCCCGTCGGCTGGGCTGGGACTCCGCCTACGCGGACGAGGAGATCGCCCGGGTCCGCGCCCGGTACCGCGAGCTGTGCCAGCGCAACCACGTCGACACGCTCAACGACGAGGAGTGCCGCAGCTACGCCGGACTGCTGGACGCCGCGACCCGCTCACCGGACGCCGCCGCGCCCGAGGACCTGTGGCAGCACCTCGCCCGCTGTGTGCACTGCAAGGAGGCGGCCGCCTGCCTGTATCTGCACGGCAGCGGGCTGCCCGGCGCCCTGGCCGGGGGCGTACTCGGCTGGGGCGGGCTGCCCTACCTGGAGCGGCGGCGCAGGGTCGCGGCCGAGCACACCGGCGGCAAGCGGCTGCAGACGCTCGCGCGCAGCGTGGGGCCGCCGCTGTGGGACCGCGTCAGGGGGATACGTGGCGGCCGCGGGAAGTCCCGTACGGGGCGCGCGGCCGGGACGGCCGGGACGGGCGCTGCGGCGGGGGCCCCTGGGGCTGCGGGGGCGGCCTCGGCGGCTCGTACGGCCCATGAGGCCCGTAACGCCCATGCGGCTCATGGGGCTCATGGGGCTCATGGGGCCGACGCGCCGCGTGTGGACGACACCTTCGACGCGTTCGACCCGTTCGGCACGGTCGGCACGGTCGCCAGTGCCCAGAACACGGCGCACACGGTCGACGGGTTCGAGACGTTCGACCCCTTCGGCACGACCGGCACCACCGACCCGTTCGCCACCACCAGCACGGCCGACACCGCCGGTGCGGCCTATACGACCGGCGCCTTCGGCGCCGCCGCCGCGGTCGGCGCGACGGCCGCGACCGGGGTGATCCGCGGGCGCGGCGTGCCGAGCCGGAGGCGGGGCGGCGGCGGGGGCGGGGGCCGGCGGCGCAGGCCCCGGAAGGGCGGCAGGACGAGGGCGGCGGGGATCCTGGCGGCAGCCGCCGCGGTCTCCGTGATCGTCGTCATCGCCTACACCAGCACGGACGGGAACCGGGACGACGGGCTCCCGCCCGACGGCGGCATGGGCCCGGACACCATTCCGACGGTCGGACCCACCCTCCCGTCCAAGGGCGCCCCCACCACCCAGTCGCCCATCCCACCCGCGTCCGACACGAGCGCCGTCGGCCACCAGCCAGGCACGACGAAGTCCCCGGCCAAGACGCCGTCGCCGAGCGGTGGCTCGTCCCCGGACAAGCCGTCCAAGAACGATCCCCCCAAGCACGCCGAACCCGCCGGAATCACCTGCACGGCCCGCTACAGCCTGGACAACCAGTGGCCCGACGGCTTCCAGGCGAAAGTCACCCTCACACCTCGTAAGACGGTCCATGAGTGGCGGCTGAGCTGGGAGTTCGAGAACGGACAGCAGATCACCCAGATGTGGAACGGCGAATTCGTCCAGCACGGGCGAAAGGTGACCGTCACCCCGGCCGACTACAACGAGACCGCCCGCGGCGGGGAGGCCCTTGAGGTGGGCTTCCTCGGCTCCTGGGACGCCGGAAACGCCGCGCCCACCGACCTCGCACTCAACGGGCGCCGCTGCGACACGCGGTAGACGCCACGCATGTGTGGCGTGCACACGGTGTGCACGCCACACGAAACGTCGCTCTCCTTGAAGTCGCCTACTTGAAGCGGACGACCTGCGGGTCGTGGTCGCTGCTCTGGTCGGAGAACTCGGCGTTGATGTGGACGACGTCGTACTCGGGCTTCTTGATGGCGGGCGAGACCAGGATGTGGTCCAGCGTCTGCGCGTTGCCGTCGTACACATAGCTGTACCGCTCGCCGGCCGGAAGGGTGTTGATCAGGTCCGTGAGGACCCCGCCCTCGGTCAGCGTGGCCAGCGGCTTGGAGAACTGGAAGTCGTTCATGTCACCGAGGACCACGACCCGGGCCCTCGCGTCCTTGGCGAGCAGGCCGGAGACGAAGGTGTTGACCTCCTTGGTCTGGGCCGTGCGCTGGGTCTCGGAACCGAGCGTCGGGGGCTGGAAGGCGCCGTGCACCGGCTGGTCCCCGCCCTTGGAGTTGAAGTGGTTGCCGACCACGAAGAGCTTCTCGCCGCGGAAGGTGAACTCGCCGACGAGCGGCTTACGGCTGCTCTTCCAGGCGTCGGAGGTGGGGTTGATCCGGCCCGGCGAGACCGACAGCCTGGCACCCTTGCTGCCGTCGCCGACCGCCTCGACGGCCGTGGTGGCGTCGCCGCCCGGACGGTCCACGAAGCTCACACGCTGCGGGTTGAAGAGGAAGACGTTGCGGATGTTGCCACCGGGCTCGCCGCCGTCCGCGTCGTTGACCGGGTCGACGGAGCGCCAGTCGTAGGCGGGGCCGCCGGCCGCCTTGATGGCGTCGATGAACTGGGCGATGGTCTTGTCCGCCGCGACCGTGCCGTCGTCCTTGGCGCCGTTGTTGTCCTGGATCTCCTCCAGGCTCACGATGTCCGGGGTGGCCAGGTTCTTGACGACGCCCTCGGCGAGCCGGTCGAACTTGCTCTGCGGGTCCGTCGGGTCGAGGTTCTCGACGTTGTACGTGGCGACGGAGACCTCGTTGGCCTTGCCCTTCTTCGCCACCTCCGGGGTGAGCCCGCCGGAGGTGACCTTCCCGAGGGCCGTCGCTTGGATGTTGTAGCCGCCGTAGTTGGCGTAGTCCACGGGGCCCTCGGTGGTGCCGGTGAGGGTGTCGCCGACATCGGCCTTGAGCTGGTCGCCGGTGAGCGAGGCGATCAGGAGGCGCCCGGAGTTGGGGTTGTCGTAGCCGGTGAGGACGGTGCCGCCGCGCGGGGTCGGGTTCTGCTGCGGCTTGGTGGTGATCCACGTCTCGCCGTAGCTGTTGGTGGCGCCCACCACGCGCGAGTCGCCGATCCGCACCCGCATGCCCTCGTGCGCCTCCAGCCAGTCCAGCGCGTAGGCGTCGGGCTTCAGCTCCAGGGACTCGATGCTGCCTCCCTGAGCCTGCGGCGCGTAGGCGTCGGGCAGCGTGGCCGGGTCGATGACCTCCGCGTCCGGCAGCTTGTTGCCGGAGGAGAGCACCACGGCCGTGGGTGCGGTCAGTTCGGTGACGGACTGCGTGCCGCTGTTCTTGCCGCCGGGGTAGTACTCGGTCACCTTGCCCGAGACCAGCACCGAGTCGCCCACCTTGACCTGCGGGGTGGCGGAGCCGGCGAAGACGAACACGCCCTCGCTGGTGGCCGCGTCCCCGTCGGCCTCGGGGTCCTGGATCCAGTAGCCCTTGGAGCCGGTGGAGCGCACGCCGGTCACCACACCGGGCACATTGGTGACGGTCTTGCCGTTCTGCGGCGAGATCCGGGTGGTGCCCTGGATGTCGTGGACGCGCAGCGGCCCGGGGTTGGTGTCGGTGGGCTCCGGGGTGGGCTCGGGCGTCGGGGTGCCGCCGGTGCCCGTGGTGTTACGGGGGCTCGGGGCGGAGCCGGTGAAGTCGGCCGCGTTGTTGTCGGTGTCGTGGAACCCTGCGTCGCGCGAGACAGAGGTGGTGTTGCCCGCACCGGTGGCGGGAGCGGATTCGCGGACCACGGCGGTGCCGAAGCCGGCCAGGTCCTTGACGGCGCCGTCCGCCGCGCAGTCCTCGGCGGTCAGGCAGGTGAGCGCGGTGGTCGAGTGGACCAGCGCCACGGTGCCGCTGGTCGCCGACATGGCGATGGTGCCGGTGGCGTCGGGGGCCGGCGGGGCGGTGTCGCCGCCGGAGCCCTTGGCCTCCTGGACCAGGTAGGTGCCGCCCGCGGGGATGTTGCCGGTGAGCGGGGTCACCTGCCACTTGGTGGAGGAACCGGGCGAACCGCTCAGGTACTGGACGGACCAGCCGCTCAGGTCGAACGACCCGGTGCCGGAGTTGCCCAGCTCGATGAAGTCATGGGTGAGGGACGCGCCCGAATTGCCGCCGCCTCCGTAGACCTCGGAGATGACGGCGTCCGCGGACGGCGCGGCCTGGGCGGTGAGGGGGAGGGCGATGAGCGATCCGACGAGACCGACGGGAAGCGCTACGAGGACGGCCGCCTTGACACCACGGCCACGCAGGGCCGCGGGTATGTGTTCGGGCACGATGAAGCTCTTTCTTGCACGAGGGAATGGCGGGACGCGGGGAAAAACCGGGGAAGAAGCGGAGGAAATGCGCGGGAAATGCGACGACTTGGAATCCGGGCCAAAAATACGCGCGTAGATATGGACCGACAAGGGCCCTGAACCTGCCGGTCGCCAAACGTTGCGTGAAAACGCCGCTTCCTGAAGGCGCCGAGCGCCCTCAGGAATGGTCCTAAAGCTCGATCCGCTCGCCGGGCTTGAGCACATACAGCCGCTCGGCGAGCCCCGCCGCCTCGAAGGCGTCGACCAGCGTGTCGGCGCCCTGCGTGAAATGCCCCCAGTGCTCGAAGTGCAGCGGTACGACCTGCCGGGCGCCGAGGATCTCCACCGCCTGGGCCGCCTGATCGCTGGGCAGGGTCAGAAAGCCCCCGGGGACCAGCGGGGTCGAGGCGGCGCCCGCGAACAGCAGGGCCACATCCACCGGCCCCATCCGCTCGGCGATCGCGCGCACCACGTCCAGCGAGGCGTTGTCGCCGCTCACGTACACCGTCGGCAGCCCGCCCCCCGACACCACGAAACCGGTCACCTCGCCGACCAGATGCTCGGTGCCGTCCGGGCCGTGCTGGGCCGGGACGCCGGTGATCCGCAGCGTGCCGCCGGCCGGGCGCGGCAGCTCGAAGGTCTCCCAGTTCGGCAGCGCCGTTACGGTCGCGCCCAGCCGCTCCCGCGCGGACGCCGTGGAGAGCACCAGGTCAGCGTGGTCGAGATAGGCTCGGCCCGCCCGGTCGAGGTTGTCCGGGTGCTGGTCGTGCGAGAGCAGCACCGCGTCGACGGGGCCGAGGCCGGAGGTCGCGACGGCCGGGCCCGCGGTCTTGACGAGCTTGCGCTCACCGATGGGATAGTCCCCGGGCGGGTCGAAGGTCGGATCGGTCAGCAGTCGTACGCCACCGATGTCGAGGGTCGCGGTGGGCCCTCCCAGATAGCGCACGGCCAAGGCCCCCGGAGAAATCGACTCGCTCATCGCTGTGTCCCGCTGCCTCTCATGTGACGGTGCCTCTCACCATGACGGTCCTGTCCATGATCGTAGACACAGCGTGAATCCGGCCCAATCCCCCCATTGGTTCCGGGCCCGAACGCGTTGTCAACTGGCACACGGGCCCCGCCGGGACGGTGTCGGCGGCCCATGAGCAGGGCCGCCGCGTATCACCCGCCCTGGTGACACCTTCCTGCCGACCCGCATCAAGCCCGGCATCACAGGTCGGGTGGCCGGGAACCTTCCGACGAAAAGGAAACGATGAGTGAAATTCCAGGGAACGGACAGTCAGCAGACATGCGTCTCGGAGTGCTCGACATCGGTTCCCAGTCGGCCCATCTCGGTATCGCCGACCTCACGCCGGGCGGTCCGCCCGAGCCGGTGACCTCGCTCAAATGGCCGGTGCGGCTGGCGGAGTCCACCGACCGGCAGGGCGTGATCGAGCAGGAGGCGATCAAACGGGTGGTCGCCGCGGTGACCGAGGCCGCCGCGGTCGCCGAGGCCCACGGCGTGGACACGATGGTGCCGTTCGCCACCTCCGCGATCCGCGACGCCGCCAATCGGCCGACCGTACTCGCCGAGGTCGAGGACGCGACCGGGATCCGGCTGACGTTCATGACCGGTGAGGAGGAGGCGCGGCTCACCTTCCTCGCGGCGCGCGGCTGGTACGGCTGGTCGGCCGGGGAGATGCTGCTGCTCGACATCGGCGGCGGCTCCCTGGAGCTCGCCTGCGGCAGCCGCGCCGAGCCCGCCGTCGCCCTGTCCGTACCGCTGGGTGCCGGGCGGCTGACCCGCCATCATCTGCCCGAGACCGGGCCGGTGAAGAAGGGGGACGTCAAGGCGCTGCGCCAGTTCGTACGGTCCGTCATCAGCGAGACGGCCGAGGGGCTGCGCGACCAGCCCGTGCCGCGGACCCACGTCGGCAGCTCCAGGACCTTCGCCCAGCTGGCCCGGCTGACCGGCGGGCCGAAGGCCAAGGCCGGGCCGTACGCCGAACGGGTCCTGGACCGGGACCGGCTGGCGGCCTGGGTGCCCCGGCTGGCCGCCAGGAGCGCGGCCGAGCGCGCCCGGCTGCGCGGGATCTCCGCCGCCCGCGCCCACCAGGCCCTGGCCGGTGCGGTCGTCGCGGAGGCCGCGATGGACGTCCTGGGCATCGAACAGCTGCGGATCTGCCCCTGGGCGCTGCGCGAAGGGGTCCTGCTCGACCGGCTCCGGGAGCTGGAGACACACCCGGTCCCGGGCCCTTCCCGCGAGGTCGCGGGCGCCCCCGTGGGCGCGTCCGTCGTGGCTCTGCCGACAGCCCGCGGCCGGTACGGGTCCGGGCGGCTCCAGACCGCCACCATTCCCTGGACCTGAGCCGCCCGGTACCGGTTCTGCCTCGCCCCCGCCTCAGCCCCGCCTCAGCCCCGCAGATACGCCAGGACCGCCAGCACCCTGCGGTGGTCGTCCGGGGCGGGCGGGAGATCCAGCTTGAGCAGGATGTTCGCGATGTGCTTGGCGACCGCCGCCTCGGTGACCACCAGGGCCCGGGCCACCGCGGAGTTGGAGCGGCCCTCGGCCATCAGCGCCAGCACCTCGCGCTCGCGCGGGGTGAGGCGGGCGAGCGGGTCCCGCCCGCGGGCCAGCAGCTGCCGCACCACCTCGGGGTCGATGACCGTACCGCCGTCGGCCACCCGCGCCAGCGAGTCGGTGAACTCGGCGACGTCGCCGACCCGGTCCTTGAGCAGATAGCCGGTGCCCGCGCCGCGCCGGGCGGCCAGCAGCTCCTCGGCGAAGGTCTGCTCGACGTACTGGCTGAGCACCAGGACGGCCAGGGACGGCCGCAGAGCCTGGAGTTCGCGCACCGCCCGCAGCCCCTCGTCGGTGAAGCCCGGCGGCATCCGCACATCGGCGATCACGACATCGGGCTCGTGCTCCAGGGCCGCCGCGACCAGCGAAGGGCCGTCGCCGACGGCCGCCGGGACGCGGTGCCCGAACCGCTCCAGCAAGCTCACCAGGCCCTCGCGCAGCAGTACGGCGTCCTCCCCGATCACCACGCTCAACCGCCGCACGGAATCTCCACTCGCAGCCGGGTCGGCCCGCCGACCGGGCTGGACAGCAGCATTCTGCCGTCCACGGCCGCGACCCGGTCGGCGAGCCCGGTCAGCCCGGTCCCGGCGGCCGGGTCCGCGCCCCCGCGCCCGTCGTCGGTCACCTCGAGCACCAGCACCCCGCCGCGCAGCCGCCCGCCGACCCGCAGCCGGGCCGCGCCGCTGTGCCGGGCCGCGTTGGCCAGCGCCTCGCACACCGCGAAGTAGCAGGCGGCCTCCACGGCGGGCGGCAGCCGCCGCTCCAGGTCGATATCGAGGTCCACCGGCATCGGCGAGCGCGTCGCCACGTCCCGCACCGCCGCGGGCAGCCCCCGCTCGGTCAGCACCTGCGGATGCACCCCGCGGATCAGCTCGCGCAGCTCGGCGAGCGCGTCCTTGGCCATCCGGTGCGCCTCCGCCACCTCGCGCGCCGCGCGCGACCCGGCGGGCAGGTCGAGCCCCGCCAAGCCCAGCTTCATGGTCAGCGCGACCAGGCGCTGCTGGGCCCCGTCATGCAGATCCCGCTCGATCCGGCGCCGCTCCGCCTCGTACGCGTCCACCAGGCGCGCCCGGGACCGCCGTACCTGCGTCAGCTCCGCGTCGCCGGGCGCCAGTACGGCCAGCGACACCGCCGCCCGCGCCCCCGCCCAGGCGGCGATCGGATACGCGGCCACCGGCAGCAGCAGCGCACCCGCGAGCGGGCCGCCGAGCCGGGCCCATGGCGGGGCCTCGGGCTGCAGCGGCGCTGCGAGCAGCGCGCCGGGGATGCCCAACGACACCAGGACCACCGCCAGATCGACCCAGCCGAGGGCGAGGACGGACAGCGCGCCGTGGCCGATCTCGCGCGCGTACGGCTTGGCGAGGGGCAGTGCGTACGGCTTGGCGTGGAGCTTGGTGTGGGGCGCGACCAGGCGCAGCCGCCGCCGTTCCCACGGGCGGGCCGCGACGGTGGCGCAGCCCAGCACGAGCAGCGCGCACAGCACGGCCGTCGCCGCGCCGATCCGCGCCCAGGACGCGGCCACGCCCGCCACCGCGAGCCCGCATGCGACGCCCGGCACCCCGCCCGCGAGCAGATAGCCGGCGGACCGCCAGGGCCAGGAGGAGCGGAGGAAACCGGCGGGCCCGCGGGTCAGCGCTTCCAGTGGGTCTCGGGGGATCACCGCTCGACCGTAGCCGCGCGGCGGGCCGCGGACAGTAGTGCCAAGTGGAGTATCGGGACTAGCCCGGCCACCCGTGTGCCGCCCGGCCTCGCGCCGGTTCACTCGGCGCCATGCCCACGACCACAACACCCTCGCCCCACCCCGTCCCCCACCCCGTAGAACTGCGCGCCGTCTCCCGGCGGTACGGGACGGGGGAGCGGGCCGTCACCGCCCTCGACCAGGTCACGCTCGACTTCGCCGAGGGCACCATGACCGCCGTGATGGGCCCCTCCGGCTCCGGCAAGTCCACGCTGCTGCACTGCGCGGCGGGGCTCGACCGGCCGACCGAGGGGCGCGTCGTCATCGGCGGCACGGAGACCGGAGAGCTGGACGGGACGGCCCTGACCCTGCTGCGCCGGGAGCGGATCGGCTTCGTCTTCCAGTCCTTCAACCTGGTCTCCGCCCTCACCGCCGAGCAGAACGTCGCCCTCCCGCTGCGCCTCGCGGGCCACCGCCCCGACCCCGCCCAAGTGGCCGCCGCGCTCGCCGAGGTCGGCCTCGCCGACCGCGCCGGGCATCGCCCGGACCGGCTCTCCGGCGGCCAGCAGCAGCGCGTTGCCATCGCGCGGGCGCTGATCAGCCGCCCCGCGGTGCTCTTCGCCGACGAGCCGACCGGCGCACTGGACATCACCACCTCGCGCGCCGTGCTCGGCCTGCTGCGCGGCCTGGTCGACCGCCACCGGCAGACGCTGGTCATGGTCACCCACGACCCGGCCGCGGCCGCGTGGGCCGACCGGGTCGTCTTCCTGGCCGACGGGCGGATCGCCGACGAGCTCGCGGACCGGCCCGGGGCGGCGGCCATCGCCGCGCGGATGTCGGTGCTGGAGGCGGCGGCATGAGGGTGGGAAACCGCGACCGTACGCGCGGCGGCATGAGGGCCGGTACGAGGGCCGGTACGAGGGCCCGTACGAGGGTCGGAAGGGGAGGCCGGGGCGGTGGCATGCTCGGCCTGGCCGTCGCCACCGTACGGGCGCGCCGCACGGCCTTCGCGGGTTCGTTCACCGCCCTGTTGCTGGGCGTCGCGGTCCTCACCATGAGCGCGCTGATCCTGCTGTCCGGGGACGGCGGGGTGCCCGGCCGGTACGCGGGCGCCCCCGTGCTCGTACGGAGCGCCCAGGGCGGCACCGGCCCCGACGGGGTGTTCCTGGAGCGGGCCCCCTGGTCCGCCCAACAGACGAAGGAGCTGACACGGGCGCTGGCCGCCGTGCCCGGGGTGCGGCGCGCGGTGCCCGACCGGTCCTTCTACGCGCAGGCGGTCGCGGACGGCGGCCCCGCACGCGACGCCGTACGCGACGCCGGGCAGCGGAAGGGTGACCGGCTGGGCCACGGCTGGTCCGGCGCGGCCCTCGCCCCGTACCGGCTCACCGCGGGCCGCGCGCCGCACCGGTCCGACGAGGTCGCTCTCGACCGGGCCCTCGGGGCCCGGCCGGGCGAGCGGATCACGCTGCTGACCGCGGCGGGGCCCGAGCGGTTCACCGTCTCGGGCACGGTCGACGGGCCCGGCTACTACCTGACCGACGAGCGCGCCGCCGAACTGTCCGGCGGGGTGCGGGTCATCGGGCTGCTGACCGAGCGGGGCGCGGACCCCGGCGCGGTCGCGACGGCGGCGCGCTCGGCGGCCACGGGCTCGGGCACGGTGCTCGACGGCGCCGCGCGGAGCGAACTGGCCCCCGTACGGGACGCCAGGACGCGCTGGATCGGCGGCCAGGTGCTGACCGCCATGGGCGCGCTGTCGGCCTTCGCGACGGTCTTCGTCGTCGCCTCGACGTTCGCCTTCAGCGTGGCCGGGGGCCGTCGCGAACTCGGCCTGCTGCGCGCGGTCGGCGCCACCGGGCGCCAGCTGCGCCGTCTGCTGTACGGACAGGCGCTCGCCGTCGGCGCGGCCGGCGCGGCGGCCGGGGCCCTGCTCGGCGCGGCGCTGGCCCCGGCGCTGGGCTCGGTGCTCACCGACGCGGGCTTCCTGCCGCCCGGTTTCGCGGTCCGCCGTCAGACGTGGGTGCTCGCCGCGACGTTCGCCGCCGGTCTGGCCGTCGCGCTGACGGCCGTATGGTCCGCCTCCCGCCGGGCCGCCGGGACCGGTCCGCTGGAGGCGCTGCGCGAGGCCGCCGCGGACGACCGCCCGATGACCCGCGCCCGCGCGCTGACCGGTATCGCCTTCACCGCCCTGGGCTGCGCGGCCGCGGCCGGGACCGCCTTCGCCGACCCGACCGATATGACCACCCTCGCCCTGTGCACGGCCGTCGGGCTGATCACCGGCGTGACCCTGCTCGTCCCCGCCGTGGTCCCGCCCCTCGTACGGGCCGTCTCCTGGCCCCTCGCCCGCCGCCGTGGCGCAGGCGGCCTGCTGGTGCGCGAGGGGATGCTGGCGGCGGTGCGGCGTACGGCGTCGACCACCGCCCCGGTCCTCGCCACCGTCGGCTTCGTCGTCCTGATCACGGGCAACACCCAGACCTCCGTGCACTCCTACGCCACCCGCGACACCGCCTCCGTACGGGCCGAGGCCGCCGTCGTCGCCCGCGACGGCACCCCGGGGCTGTCCGACGCCGCCGTCGGATCCGTCCCGGGGACGGGGCTGCTGGCCACGACCGTCTACGGTGGCGCGGCGAAGACCCCCATGGAGGCCGCGGGCATCGACCCCGGCGCCTTCGCCGACGTCCACCATCGGCTGCGGACCGTCTCCGGATCGCTCGCCCGGTTGCGCGGCCCCGGGACGGTGGCCGTGACGGAGTCGGCGCTGACCACGCTGGGCGGACACACCTCGGCCGAGGCCACCGCCGAGGCCACCGCCGCCGAGGCCACCACTGCCGAGGTCAACTCAGCCGAGGTCACCTTCGAGGACGGCCGCACCGAGAGGCTGCGGATCGTGGCGGTCCTCGCCGACCGTACGGCCCCCACCCCGTACACCGCGCTGCTCCCCCGCGCCACGGTCCGCGCCCACGACCCCTCCGCCCTCACCGACGTCGTCTACCGCACCGGCCCGGCCACGTCGTCCGCCGCGTCGTCCGCCGCGCTCCGGGGGCTCGGCGCCGAGGAGGTGAGCGTGGCCGAATACGCGCGCCGCGCGGACGCCGAGGAGGACCGTCTGGTCGAGGTCTTCACCCTGCTGCTGGTCGCCATGTCGGCGGGGTGCACGGGCGTGGCCGTCGCCAACACCCTCCTGATGTCCACCGCCGACCGGCTGCGCGATCTGCGTCTGCTGCGCCTGTCCGGCGCGACGCTCCGCCAGGTCCTGTGGACCGTCGCGGCGGAGACCACCTTCGTGGTCGCCCTCGGCTCCGTCCTCGGCGCCCTGACCGCCCTCCCGTCCCTGCTCGGCGTCCGCGCCGGCCTCAGCGGCACCTTCGGCGTCCCGGTCCGGCTGATCGTGCCCGCGGCGCCCGTCGCGGCGGCTGTGGCGGGCTGCCTGGTGCTGGCGCTCGCGGCGAGCGTGCTGCCGGCCCGGGCGGCGCTCGCCAAGGGGACGGGCGCCGGGGCGGGTTGAGCCGACTCAGCTGACGCGGTCCGTGAGGGCGGCGCGGCCCGCGAAGGGACCGTCGGCGGCGAAGGCCAGTTCGGCGAAGCGCTCGCCCATGCGCCGGTGGGTGGCGGCGTCCGGGTGGAGTTCGTCGGGCAGCGGCAGTTCGGCGGCGTCGGCCGGGCCGTAGAGGTCACGGCCGTCGAGGTAGTACAGATTCGGGTCCTCGGCCGCCCGCCGCGCCACCACCCCGGCCAGCTCGTCCCGGATGACGCCCAAGGTCAACTTCCCGCTCGCCCGCTCCGCCGGATCGCCCGAGGCCCGGAACCGCAGCCGTCCGGCGCCGAGTTCGGTGAAGTCCATGAGGGTGGGGCCGGGCGTGTCCTCGTGTATGGGGCACAGGATCGGCGAGACGACCAGCAGCGGTGCGGTGGGGTGGCCGTCGCGGATGGTGTCGAGGAAGCCGTGGACGGCGGGGGTGAAGGCGCGCAGCCGCATCAGATCGGCGTTGACCAGATTGATGCCGATCTTGACGCTGATGAGGTCCGCGGGGGTGTCCCGCAGGGCGCGGGCGGTGAACGGGTCGAGCAGGGCGCTGCCGCCCAGCCCCAGGTTGATCAGTTCCACACCGCCGAGGGAGGCGGCGAGCGCGGGCCAGGTGGTGCTGGGGCTCGCGGCATCGGAGCCGTGGCTGATCGAACTGCCGTGGTGCAGCCACACTTTCCGGCCCCGGTCCGGTGCGGGCTCGACCGGGGCGTCGGTGCGCAGGGCGACCAGTTCGGTGGTCTCGTTGTGCGGCAGCCAGATCTCGACGTCCTTGACCCCGTCGGGCAGTCCGGTGAACCGGAGCGTGCCGACCGGGCCGGGCCGGTGCTCGGCGGCCCCGGTGGCCATGTCGAGGGTCAGGGTGTTGCCGCCGGCCACGCTTGCCTGCCCGGCCAGCCGGCCGTCGACCAGCAGGTCGTACACGCCGTCCGGGCGCGGCGGGGCGCCCACGTAGATCCGCTTGGTGGGCAGCGTGTCCAGTTCGACGGCGGTGGCCCCGGTCCGGAAGACCAGCCGTACGCCGGAGGGCTGGGACTCCACCATGGCGAGCTGCCCGTCGGACCACTGGGCGCGGGCCCGGGCGGGCAGCCGGTGCGGCAGCAGCCCGTGCCCGGTGCGCTCCAGGTCGAGGGCGCCGCGCAGCAGGTCCGCGGTGAGGGGTGTGGTGATCCAGTCGTGGTCGGTGGTGTGCATCGTCTCGACCTGTCGCTCTCTGTTTCTCTCTATGGCTCTCAGTACGTGGATTCTGGCTGGTCAGGGCGCGGGCCAGTGCCGCAGCAGGGCGTCGAGCGCGTCCAGGATCCGCGACCAGGTCTCTTCGGTGTCGGGGGCGCTGTGGCTGAAGCCGCCCCCCAGCTCCAGGCTGACGTAGCCGTGGAAGACGCTGCCCAGCAGCCGGACCGCATGCGTCTGGTCCGGCTCCGTCAGCTCGTAGCCGCGCAGGATGGCCCGCATCATCTGCGCGTGCCTGACGCCCGCGCTGGCGGTCGCGGTCTTGGTGTCGAGCCTGAGCTGGGTGGCGGCGTAGCGGCCGGGGTGCTCGCGGGCGTAGTCGCGGTAGACGTTGGCGGAGGCGGCCAGGGCGTCCTTGCCGGCCCGTCCGGCCAGGGCGGCGGCGACGCGGTCGGCGAGTTCTTCCAGGGCGAGCAGGGCGATCCCGGTCTTGAGGTCCTGGGAGGTCTTCAGCCGCGAGTACAGGCTCGCGACCTTGACGTCGAGCCGCCGGGCGAGCTCCGAAACGGTCACCTGTTCGAATCCGACCTCGTCGGCGAGCTCTGCCCCCGCCTGGATCAGACGCTCCATGGCCAGTCCTTCGTTTGCCATACCCTTCCCATCACTCGACAGAACGTATTATTAATTTGCCTAGGAGGGTTAGGCAAATTAGCTTGGCTCTCATGAAGCCACTGACCGAGCAAGAGATCCGTACCGCGTTCGTGAACTGCACCAAGGGAGAGGCCAAGCGCCTCTCCGTCCCCCGCGACCTGGCCGACCGCCCCTGGGACGACCTGGACTTCCTCGGCTGGCGAGACCCCCAGGCCCACGAGCGCGCCTACCTCGTCACCACCCTGGACGGCCGCCCCAAAGCCCTCCAGCTGCGCTGCCCCAGCCCCGCGTCCTGGCAGACCCGGCGCGGCATGTGCTCGATATGCCTGACCTCCCACACGGGCGGCGTCTCCCTGATGGTCGCCCCGAAGGCCCGGCGGGCCGGACAGCAGGGCAACTCGGTCGGCACGTACGTGTGCAGCGACCTCGCCTGTTCGCTGTACGTACGGGGCAAGAAGGACGCGGGCGCGGACGGGCGGATCCAGGAATCGCTCACGATGGAGGAGAAGGTCGCGCGGACTGTCGCGAACGTCGCGGAGTTCTTCACCAAGGTGACCGGTTGACTATACGGACCTGGGCCTGCGGAAAGTCTGCGGCGTGCTTCGAGGTGGGGTTGACCAAGCGGCGGCCTACGCCGGCACGCCGGCGTTACTGGGCCAATCCGGACTAGGCCAATCCGGCCCGGGCAGTCACCGCCGGGACCGGTCCCGGCACAGCGCCACTACCGTCCCGATATGCCGCGATTCGATCTCGATCAGCGTTCCCGGGGCGGGCGCTCCCGCCGAACAGGCGGCCTTGTGCTTGTACTTGCCGTAAGCATGCTCAGCGCCGGGTGTTCGAGCGGGCAGGGCGCGTCGCAGCCATCGTCCCCCCGGCCGACATCCTCGCCTTCCGCCTCGTCCTCCGCCTCGTCCTCCACCCCCGCCTCCGCCTCGCCCTCGTTCTCCGCCTCGCCCTCAGCCGCACCGCAGCCGAGCAAGTACACCCAGGCGCAGTTGGCATCGCGGCCGTGCCTCGCCCTCGACGGGCACGACCTCGCCGCCCTCAGAATCAGTGGCGAGGGGAAACAGGAGTCCGGCAAGCACGGGGCGACGTGCGCGTGGAAGTTGGCGGGCCAGAACGTCAGCCTCGCACTGGATCTACCACTGTCCTACGCGAAGACCATGACCAAGAACGGGCGCGTGACGCAGGTGCCGGTGGGGCAGCACCAGGCCGTGCAGGCCGAGTTCCAGAGGATCTGCTTCATCTTCGTCGCACTGCACGACACAGACCACTTGGTCGGCACCACGACCATTCCGGACCGCGGGGTGGCGCAGGATGGAACGTGTCCCGCGGGGGCGTCGGTCGCCGCCACTGCCCTGACCCACATTCGATGACGTCTCAGCGTGCGCGTGGGCTCCGCTCCGCGTGGGCTCCGCTCCGCTGCGCGTTGCGAGTGGGTGCGCTCCGCCGCAGTTGCTGCCGCGCAGTGGTCGATCGGTCAGTCCGGCGGTGCGCTGCATCGGGGTACGCGAGCGTGACGAACGGGCCGGCGAACGCTGGTCGGCATGGTCCGGACGCCGCGTGCGTGCATCGTCTCGCGCCTTCGGCGCACAGCGGCCAGCAGCGGGAAGGAGAGGGGGCGCCGGGGGCATCGTCGCCGTCCAACCCAACGGGCCCTCCCCGGACGACGAGTGACGGAGCGGCGAGTGGTTGCCCGAAGCGGTGGGCGCCGGTCCGGTTGGGCTCTCCCCCCACCTGCTCTTAAAAAAGTGCTTGCTTTATATCAAGTACTGCATCAAGCGGTTTTTTCTGAGGGGGTGGGGGGAGAGCCGGTCGCTTCGATGGCTGGTTGCGTCGTGGTCAGGTGGCGGGGAACTCCCCGCCCTTGACGGCGGCGACGAACGACGACCAGGCACTCGACTCGAAGGTGAGCGCCGGGCCATGCGGCTCCTTGCTGTCACGGACGGGGACGACCCCGCGCGAGGCGACGAGGTTTGCGGCGACCTCGACGCAGGCGCCGCCGTTGTCGCTGTACGAGGACTTGAACCAACTGGGGGATTCCGTCGTCACGGAGTGCCCTTTCGCAGCTGGTTGATCATGGCCACAGACTCTGTCTGAGAGGGCGCTTCGGCCTGTAGCTGATGGTAGGCCGTCAGCATGGGGAGCACGAACCTGTTGTCCCGCTCGAGATGCCCCCGCTGGGCAGCCGCTGACAAGTCGCTACGTGATCTGGCGCGCACCGGCGCCGCCCAGAGAGATGAGCCCTGGAAACTCCTCGTCGCAGCCCTGTACTCCGAGGCGATGCTGTCGGCTGATGAAGTCGGCGAATGGCACTACGCGAGTCCGGACGGTTGGGCGAACGTGACGGTTCGCTTCGCCCCGTAGCAGTCAGCACGTCTTCAGGGCGCGGACAGTGAAACGGAAGGTCCGCTGCCCCGGTGTGACGCACCGGGGCAGCGGACCTTCATGGCGCAGCTTGGGGCTGGTCAGCCGACGGGGTTGACGAAGGTGGCGGGGCGGGTGGCGCTGCGCTGGTCGACGAGGCTGTCGTTCTCCCAGGGCCACTCGATCTTGAG
>NZ_JBSFMM010000145.1:0-28084 GCF_053599555.1 Streptomyces sp. NPDC000941 | reverse complement strand
CACCCCCCAGGTCATGCCTTCGACAGGGGGGAACAGTCATGCCGGGCCCGGAGGCCAGCGGCCCTCTTGCAGGACCGCGAAGAACATAACGGGGGTACCTCGGCAGCCGTTCGCGGTGTGCCAGGAGGTGAGCGAACAGCATGAACTCAAGTCACGAACAGACCAGGCGATACGCCATACTCGGTCCGGTCGAGGTCCTGCACGGTGAGACACCGCTGGATCTGGGGCCACGGCAGCGCCGAGTACTGCTCACGCGCTTGCTGATCGAGGACGGTCGGCCCATCTCGCTGCCACAGCTGTGCCGGGATCTGTGGCAGGGAGACCAGCCTGCGGCGGCGGCCTCCTCCGTACGCGCGCACATCAGCAGGCTGCGCTCGGTACTCGACCCGGTGCGTCAGGGCCGGTCCACCGTGCTGGTGAACGGACCGGCCGGCTACGCCCTGAAGGTGCCCCGTGAGACCCAGCACACCGTACTCTTCGAGCAGTCCCTGGCCAGGGCCCGCGATTTGCTGCGGAGCAATCAGGTCGCCTCGGCTCATACGGACTTGGAAGCCGCGCTCGGACTGCGGCGTGGCGATGCCCTCGGTGAGGCCGCCGAGTACGCCTTTGCGACACGTGAGGCGGCACGGCTCGCGGCCGCCCACCACGATGCCAGGGAACTGCAGGCCGCCATCCTCATCGAACTGGGCGATCTGGAGCGGGCGGTCGGCATCGCCGAAGATCTCGTCGTCAAGGCCCCGCTCCGCGAGGCATCCTGGGCGCTGCTGATGCGCTCGCTGTACAAGATGGGCCGGACGGTCGAGGCGCTGCATCAGTACGGGCGGTTCCGCACCATGCTGGCCAAGAAACTCGGTCTGGACCCCAGCCCCGGGCTGAACGACCTGCACACCGCCATCCTGCGGCATGACACCGCGGTCCTCGGCAGCCCCCGTCACTCCCGCTCCGCCACCACCCTGTCCCCTGGTCCTGGCGTCACCGCGGAGCCCCGCCACCCAACTCCTGGACGGCCTGCGCCAAGAAGGTGCCGGAACACCGACGCACGACGGTACCGGCGGGGGGCAGCTCACCGCGCTCCTGCGGGGGCTGAACCAACAACCCACCGTGTGTGTGATCGATGATCTGGACTGGGCCACACCGGACTTTCACGCCCTGCTGCGCCGGCTCGCCATCGTACTGCGGGGCGCCCGCATCGCCGTCGTCTGCGCCCTGAGGAACGCCGATGACCCCATGGCCTGCGGGCTGCTCGCGGAGCTGGCCCGGCACGGCGCCACCAGGCTGCATCTGGAGCCGCTGTCGGTGGCCGACGTGGCCGAACTGCTCACCGCCCGCGGGGAAAGCGCCTCGCCCGATGAGGCATCGGCGTTGCACCGGCGCAGCGAGGGCAATCCCTTCGCCCTCGGCGAGCTGTTGAAGCTCCCGCCCGATCGGCGCACCGGACCCTCGGCGCGGGTACCTGCCTCGGTGCGCAGCGTCGTACAGGCACGGCTGGCGGAACTGCCGGCCGCGGCCAAAACCATGCTCACCTACGCCGCGGCCGACGGCGAAACGCTGGACATCGGTCTGCTCGCCGATGTGCAGGGCATGGCACGGGACCGGCTGCTGCCGCTGGCCGACGCCGCCGTCACCGCCCGCGTCCTGGTCTGGGACGCCGGCCCCGATGAGCACTCCACGGGCCATGCAGCAGCCGCCCCAGCGCGTCGGCGTCCGTCCCCGTGGTCTTCGCCAGCTCCGCGACCGCCATCGGACCGTCGTGCAGCGCCGTGGCCACATCGAACTTGGCCAGTGTGTACAGCGCCTGGGACTGCTGGAAACCCGACAGCAGACGCAGCATCTCCATGGATTGCTCGGCCTGCGAGGGAGTGGGCGCGGGGGGCATGGGCCTCTCCAGAGTGTGCGGAAATTCGCGGTAATACGACTACCGCGAACCTATGGCACCCTGCTTGCAGAAATGTTGTCAACTTGCCGGAGAGCTGCTGGTGTTGGAATGCGTTGGAGTCCGGCGGGGCCGCGTGCCGACCGAGCGGGCGTATTCGGTGGGTGTCCGGCCGTAGCGCTTCTTGAAGGCCCGGGTGAAGTGGCTGGTGTCCACGGACTGCGGACTGCCAGTGGACAGCGAGTTCCGAGACGCTCCGCCGACCGGACGGGTGGTAAGAGCGGGCCGGGCCTCCGCGGGTTGCCGACGACTGTTGTAGTTCGGTAACCGTCCCGCCGGGCAGTGCGAAAGGAAGGAACTCAGGTGGCGTTGGAGTCGGCCGTGCGGCGAGCGTGGGCTTCGATCAGGGCGAGCGTGACGTCGGGCTGCTCGATATGAGGCAGGTGACCGGCCTTGGGGATGACTTCGAGGTGGGCGTCGGCGAAGGCTGCGGCGTAGGCAGCGCCGTAGGCCGGTGTGACCACGCGGTCGCTCTCCCCCCACAGCAGCAGTGCCGGTATGTCCACCCGGCTCAGCCGGCGCAGCAGTTTCGCATCGTGCATGTACGGCTCGCCCGCGAGAACGCGCATGGTGGCCATGTTGGCCTGCCGGGTGGCGCGTTGGCCGGACGGTATGGCGGCGGGGTCCACGTAGTAGCGGTCCGGGTCGTACCAGGAATGCTCCGCCACACCGCGGGCGTCGAGGGCGAAGAAGTTCGTCATCGGCTCGTCGGCGATGTGCACGCCCACCGCGTCGATCAGGACGAGGCCGCCGATAACACCCGCCGTGTCACGTACCGCCATCTCGGCCGCGATCCAGCCGCCGAGTGAGGAGCCGACGACCAGGACGTCGCGCAGGCCGCGGTCGCGCAGGAGCCGCAGGTAGGCCATGGCCAGATCGTCCACGCCGGTCAGCCAGCCGGGGCGAGGCGTCCCCTCCCAGCCGGGATGCACAGGTGTGAGGGTGTGCGCGGTGGACGAGAGATGTGCGGCGATGCCGGCGACGGTGGCGGGCCCACCACCTCCGTGCAGGACGAGCACCGGGCGGCCGGTGCCCGCCTCGGACAGGGTGAGGTCGAGGTCGTCGTACGAGGCGTCAGGAGCAGGGGAATTGATGTCCGTTGTCATGCGCCACACTCTAACTAAACTTCTTTAATTAAGCTAGTTTCATTGCGGGTAGACTTGCAGCATGGATGCTGATCTGCAGGTTTTGGGGCGCGCGGTCAAGCAGGCGCAGTACCGGCAGCACCGAGCGCTGGACAGTGCGCTGGGCGAGGTCGGTACGACGTTGGCGCAGTGGGACGCGTTGCGCGCCATCAGCCGCCGCCCCGGAGCGTCGGCGCGCGAGTTGGCCGCCGTGACGTTCCAGAGCGAGCAGGCGTTCGGAGCGCTCGTGGGCCGTCTGGCCGCCCAGGGACTGGTGGAGCGCAGGCCGGGCCACGGACGCCGCGTCGAACATCACCTCACGCCCGCCGGCGAACAGACCCTGGCCGCCGGCCACCGGGTCAGCGACAAGGTCCTGGAGGAGTGTTTCTCGCCTCTTCCGTCAGCGGACCGGGAAACTCTGCTCGGTCTGCTACGCCGGCTCAACGGCGAGGGCCCTGATCAACTCGACCTCCAGAACCGCTAGTTGACGTCGAGGGCAGCGGCCGGCCGGTGGGTCAGCGGGCGTCGATGATCATGAGGGCGGTGTGCAGCGAGGTCCGTGACTCGGCAGACTCCAGTGAGACGTCAAGGATGCGCTCGATGGTCCGCAGACGGCTGTAGAGGGTGGGGCGGCTCAGGCCGGTCAGCCGGGCGGTGTGCGTCTTGGAGCCCGCGCAGTCGAGGTGGGTGCGCAGCAGGGTCAAGAGGTTGTCGCCCGTGCGGGCGTCGTGGTCGAGGAGGCGGCCCAGTTCGGTCTCGGCGAACGCCTGGACGCGGTGGTCGTTGCGGAGGAGGGCGACGAGCCCGCGCAGGCGTACGTCGGTCGAGCGGTAGAGGCGGTTGGTCTCCGGCATGGTCAGCCCCACGTCGGCCACGTGTTCCGCCTCGGTGATGCCCTGGGCCGCCGCGATGAGGCTCGGGGAGGCGGGCGCGGTGCCGGCGGTCCAGCCGTCCGTGCCGCCTCGTCCGGTCAGCCGCTCGCGCAGCCCGCCGCATACGGCGCTCAGCGCGCTGTCGGCGCCCTTGGGGGGACACGACATGATCGCCGAGACGGTTCCTTCCCTGCGGATGGAGACGATCGCGCTCTGCCCGGCGGCGGCGACCGCCTGACGCACGGCGGCCAGCAGGCGGCGGTCGACTTCGCCCTGGGTCAGCGCGTCGGTGTCGGGCCGCCCGGGGACCCGTACGGACAGCGGTACGTACTGGGTGCTCGGGGTGAGGCCGAGGGCGCTCGCCCGGGCCAGGGCCTCGGCGCCGTCGTTGATCCGGCCGCCCCGCAGATCGTCCAGGAGGCCGCCGTGCGCGTGGACGACGAGGGCGTCGCGCTCCTGCTGGATCATCCGGTGCAGCTGCAGGGACTGCGCGGCGCGTTCGAGGACCATGCGTGCGCGGGATGCGTTCGGTGTGCGGGCGGGCAGCACGAGTCGGCCCCATCGTTCGGAGCCGACGCCCACCGGGACGGCCGACCAGGCCGAACCGGTGGCGGAACCGGTGGTGGATCCGGTGGTAGAACCGGTGGCGGATCCGCTGGTGGGGGTGTCCGCCGAGGCGTGGAGGCGTGATCGTTCTGCCCACTGGTACAAAAGCTGCGCCGTCGGGGTGTCCACCGCGCAGAAGGCCAGCACATGCCGGCTGAGATCTTCCAGTACCAGGGGGGCGCCCAGGGTCTGTGCCGCGCGCGTCACGATGTCCGTGGTGGAGGCGCGGGCGATGTTGAGCGAGGTGAAGACCTCGTGGGTGGTCCGGGCGAATTCCACCTCGTCGTACTGGTCCGCCACGATCAGCCGGTGTACCTGCTGGGTGACCTCGATGAAGCGGATCGTGGCGGACAGGACCGCCACCGGGAGACGGAGCGAGTCGGCCAGGGTCCCCAGATAGTCGGGCGCCGCCTTGAGGTGGGTGCCCAGTTCGATGACGAGTCCCGCCACGTCCTGCTCGGCCAGCATGGTCAGGTAGGCGGACGCCTGGCGGGCACCGCCGGCCAGGGGCAGACCGGTGGTCAGGACGAGTTCACCGCCCTCGAGCAGATCGGTGAGGTCGGTGAGATCGCTGATGTGGACCCAGCGGACCGGTCGGTCGAGGTGATCCCGGCCGCCGATGACACGCGGGCGGCCCGCGGCCATGACGGGCAGCGCGAGGACTTCCTGGATCGTCAGCTGCACGAACGAAGTGTAAGCAGTTGGCCGGATGTTTTTACAGTCTGTCGGCCCGGGCTCTGGCAGCCTCGCCAGCAGCATCATGTACGACCGAGCGAGGGCGAGGAATCAGTGGCGACCAGCGATCTTTCACGTATCGGCCATTGGGCGAACAACAAGGCTTTCCCCGGTACGAGCGGCCGTGCCGCCGCCGTGACCAATCCCGCGACCGGTGCGGTGACGGGCGAGGTGGCCCTGGCCCATGTGGAGGACTGCCACGCGGTGATCGAGGCGGCCGCGGCCGCCTTCCCCGCCTGGCGTGACACCTCGCTGGCCAGGCGCACCGCGATCATGTTCCGGTTCCGGGAACTGCTCAACGAGCGCAAGGGCGAGCTCGCCGAGATCATCACCAGTGAGCACGGCAAGGTCCTGTCGGACGCGCTGGGCGAGGTCACCCGCGGCCAGGAGGTCGTGGAGTTCGCCTGCGGCATCCCGCATCTGCTCAAGGGCGGATTCAGCGAGAACGCCTCGACCGGGGTGGACGTGACCTCGATCCGGCAGCCGCTCGGAGTGGTCGGCATCATCTCGCCGTTCAACTTCCCCGCCATGGTGCCCATGTGGTTCTTCCCCGTGGCCATCGCGGCCGGCAACACCGTGGTGCTCAAGCCGAGCGAGAAGGATCCCTCGGCCGCCCTGTGGCTGGCCGAGCTGTGGGCCGAGGCCGGACTGCCTGCCGGGGTGTTCAACGTACTGCAGGGTGACAAGGTCGCGGTCGACGAGCTGCTGTCCCACCGGGCCGTCAAGGCCATCAGCTTCGTGGGCTCCACGCCGGTCGCCCAGTACGTGTACGCCGCGGGAACCGCCGAGGGGAAGCGGGTCCAGGCGCTGGGCGGGGCGAAGAACCACGCCGTCGTGCTGCCCGACGCCGATCTGGACCTCGCCGCCGACGCCATGGTCAACGCCGGATTCGGGTCGGCCGGGGAGCGCTGCATGGCGATCTCCGCCGTCGTGGCGGTCGGGGACATCGCCGATGAACTGGTCGCGAAGATCGCCGAGCGCACCCGTCTCGTCAAGACCGGCGACGGCACCCGGGACAGTGACATGGGGCCGCTGGTGACGGCCGCGCACCGGGACCGAGTCGCCTCCTACATCGACGGGGCCGAGCGCGAGGGCGCGGCCATCGTCGTGGACGGACGGCAGGTCGTGGCCGACGGCGGCCGGGACGGATTCTGGCTCGGCCCCACCCTCGTCGACGGCGTCACCACCACCATGAGCTGCTACACGGACGAGATCTTCGGACCGGTCCTGTCCGTCCTGCGGGTCGACTCCTACGACGAGGCCCTGGAGCTGATCAACGCCAACCCGTACGGCAACGGCACGGCGATCTTCACCAATGACGGCGGGGCCGCGCGCCGCTTCCACAACGAGGTCGAGGTCGGCATGGTCGGCATCAACGTGCCGATTCCCGTGCCGATGGCCTACTACAGCTTCGGCGGCTGGAAGAGCTCCCTGTTCGGGGACACCCATGCGCACGGCACTGAAGGCGTGCACTTCTTCACCCGCGGCAAGGTCGTCACCACCCGCTGGCGCGGCCCCGACCAGGGCGGCCTCAACCTCGGCTTCCCGCAGACCGTCTGAGACCGCCTGGGCCCGCCTGAGCCGGCCTGAAGGAGAATGAAGGAGCCACCCGTCATGACTCTCGTCCACCCCGAGCGGGGCGCGCAGGCCGTCGCCCGGACCTACGAGCTCGACCGCCGCCATGTCTTCCACTCCTGGTCCGCCCAGGCCGAACTCACCCCCATGGTCATCACCCGCGCCGAGGGCTCCTACATCTGGGACGGCGAAGGCAACCGGCTGCTCGACTTCTCCTCCCAGCTGGTGAACACCAACATCGGCCACCAGCACCCCTACGTCGTGGAAGCGATCGCCGACCAGGCCCGCACCCTGGCCACCGTCGCCCCGCAGCACGCCAACGACCAGCGCTCCGAGGCGGCCCGGCTGATCTGCGAACGCGCCCCCGGCGATCTGAACCGGGTGTTCTTCACCAACGGCGGCGCCGACGCCAACGAACACGCCGTGCGCATGGCCCGGCTGACCACCGGCCGGCCCAAGGTACTGAGCCGCTACCGCTCGTACCACGGCGGAACGCAGACCGCGATCAATCTGACCGGGGACCCGCGCCGCTGGCCCAACGACGAAGGGACCTCCGGCGTGGTCCACTTCTTCGGCCCGTACCTCTACCGCAGCCACTTCGACGCGACGACCGAAGAGGAGGAGTGCCGACGGGCGCTCGCACACCTCGAGCAGGTCATCGAACTCGAGGGGCCGCAGACCATCGCCGCGATCCTGCTGGAGGCCATCCCCGGGACGGCCGGCATCATGCTGCCGCCGCCGGGCTATCTCGCGGGCGTCAGGGCGCTGTGCGACCAGTACGGCATCGTGTTCATCGTCGACGAGGTGATGACCGGCTTCGGCCGCACCGGCGCATGGTTCGTGTGCGACGACGAAGGCGTGGTCCCCGACCTGCTGACCTTCGCCAAGGGGGTCAACTCCGGGTACGTCCCGCTGGGCGGTGTCGTCATCTCGGACCGGATCGCCGAGCACTTCGCACACCGCCCCTACCCCGGCGGGCTCACCTACTCCGGGCACCCGCTGGCGTGTGCGGCGGCCGTCGCCGCGATCACCGTCATGGAACGCGACGGCATCATCGACAACGCCCGCCGCATCGGCACCGACGTGTTCGGCCCCGAACTCGTCCGGCTCGCCGCACAGCACCCCAGCGTCGGCGAAGTCCGCGGACGCGGTGTCTTCTGGGCCATCGAGCTCGTCACCGACCGGCACACCCGCCGGCCTGTCGCACCGACCGGCGGCAGCAGCCCGGTGATGACCGAGGCCGTCCGCGCTTCGAAGGAGCTCGGGCTGCTGCCGTTCACCAACTCGAACCGCATCCATCTCGTACCGCCGTGCACCATCACCGAATCCGAGGCCCGCGAGGGGCTGCACATCATCGACCAGGTGCTGAGCCGGGTCGACACGCTGGTGGCCCAGGACTGAAACATCAGCGGTGCAGCACCATCAGGTCCGGCCGCTCGAGGAACCGGGCGATGTCGCGCAGGACTTGCGAGCCGAGCTCGCCGTCGACGAGGCGGTGGTCGAACGACATGGTGAGGGTCGTGGTGTCGCGCAGCCGTATGCGTCCCTTGTGTTCCCATGGCGTTCGCCGCACCTGGCCGAAGCAGAGGATCGCGGCTTCGCCGGGGTTGAGGATCGGTGTTCCGCCGTCGATGCCGAATACACCGATGTTGGTGATCGTGAACGTCCCGTTCCTCATCCGCTCGGGTGGCGTCCTGCCGGCGCGGGCCTGATCGATCAGATCGGTGAGCGCCACGGCGATCTCCCGCAGGGAGAGCCGCTGGGCCGCGGCGATGTTGGGGACGATGAGCCCCCTGGGCGTCGCCGCGGCGATGCCGAGATTGACGTCGGCGTACTGGACGATCTCACCGGCCGCGGCATCCCATTTCGCGTTGATCTCGGGATGCCGCGCGATGGCGGTCAGCGCGGCCTTGATGACCAGACACAGCGGTGTCAGGCGCACATCCCCGAACGCCTTGTCGGCGCGCGCCCTCGCCAGCAGCTTGAGGGACCGCGTCATATCGACGGTGACCCATTCCGTGACGTGCGGAGCGGTGAAGGCGCTGGTGACCATGGCTTCCGCGGTGTGCTTGCGCACGCCGCGGATCGGCGTGCGCACCACGTCGCCGCGGGGGGCATCGGGGGTGTTCGGGGCGGTTTCCCGCTGCTCGGCGAGGCGGTGCACATCCTCGCGGGTGATGCGCCCCGACGGGCCGGTGGCGGTGGCGAGGCTCAGGTCGACTCCGAGGTCGCGGGCGAGCTTGCGCACCGGCGGGGTGGCCAGGGATGTGCGGGTGGCGGATGCAGCGGGTACGGCGGATGTGGCGGCCGGCGGCCCGGGCTCTCTCTTGCGCGGGCGGCGCGCTGTCCGCGCGTGTGCCGGCCCGTAGCCGACCAGGACGGGCTCGCGGGCGGGGGCGGAGGGCTCCTCGACCTCGAACGCGATGATCGGCGCGCCGACGGCCACCGCCTCGCCCGCGGCGCGGAGGACTTCGGTGACGGTCCCTGCGTACGGGCTGGGCAGCTCCACCGCTGCCTTCGCCGTCTCGATCTCCACGATGATGTCGTTGACGCCGACCGGGTCGCCGGGTCCCACGCGCCACTCGAGGATTTCGGCCTCGGTCAGGCCCTCGCCGACATCGGGCAGGTGGAAGTGCTTGGTTACGGGCATCGTGTCCTCCAGATGAGATTCGCCGGACGGTTCAGGGGGCGCACACCCGGTCGACGGCGTCGAGAACTCGATCGAGATCGGGCAGGTAGTCGTCTTCGGCCCGGGCCGGCGGATAGGGGACGTTGTAGCCACCGACCCGTGCCACGGGGGCCTCGAGGTCGTAGAAGCAGTGCTCCATGACCGTCGCGGCGATTTCAGCGCCCAGGCCGACGTTGACGGGCGCCTCGTGTACGACCACGACGCGTCCCGTCTTCGCTGCCGAGCGGGTCAGTGCGGTGGTGTCCAGGGGCGACAGCGAGCGGAGGTCCAGGACTTCCAGCGAACGGCCTTCGGCGGCGGCGATCTCGGCCGAGTTGAGTGCGACGGCGACCGTGGGCCCGTACGCGACCACGGTGACGTCGGTGCCCTCGCGCAGGACCCGGGCGCGCCCCAGCGTGTCGCCGTCCACGGGGCGGCCGAGGTCGAGCTCGGCCCGGTCCCAGTACCGGCGCTTCGGCTCGTAGAAGATGACGGGGTCGTCGCAGGCGATCGCGGCGCGGAGCATGTCGTACGCGTCCTGGGGATGGGCGCAGGCCACGACGCGCAGTCCGGCCGTGTGGCAGAAGTACGCCTCGTTCGACTCGCTGTGGTGCTCGACCGCGCCGATCCCGCCGCCCACCGGGATCCGGATGGTGACGGGAAGCCGCAGCAGCCCGCCCGACCGGGCGCGCATCTTCGCCAGTTGGCTGACGATCTGGTCGAAGGCGGGGTAGACGAACCCGTCGAACTGGATCTCGCACACCGGTCGGTACCCCCGCAGGGCCAGGCCGATCGCCGTCCCGATGATTCCCGATTCGGCCAGCGGGGTGTCCATGACGCGGTCGCCGAACTCGTCGGCGAGGCCGTCGGTCACCCGGAACACCCCGCCCAGGGACGCGATGTCCTCACCGAGCAGAATCACCCGCTCGTCGTCGCGCATGGCCTGGCGCAGGCCCTCGTTCAGTGCACGTCCGAGCGTGGCGGTGGTCGCGGCAGTGCTCACGGCGGTGGTGGTCACAGGAAGGACTCCCGATACGTCTCGAAGCCTTCGCGTTCGCGTCGCAGGGCCTCGGTCTCCTCACACAGGGTGTTGCGGAAGGTGTCGCTCAGAGACGGCTCCGGAAGCGCCCGGCACGCCTGGCGCGTCCGCAGCGCAAGCTCTTCTGCTTCGGAGGCGACCGTGGCGAAGTAGTCCTCGTCGGCCCAGCCGCGGGCGGTGAGCAGCAGGCGTACGCGCTCCACGGGGTCGTGGGCCTGCCACCGGGCGAGTTCGGCGCTGTCGCGATAGCGCTTGGGGTCGTCGGATGTGCTGTGTCCGGACATGCGATACGTGTGCGCCTCGATGAACCCGGGCGCCCCACCACCGCGGACCCGCTCGGCCATACGCTGCGTGGCGGCGTGGACGGCCAGTACGTCGTTGCCGTCCACGGACACCGCGTCGAGCCCGAATCCCCGCGCGCGTTCCCTCAGCGGGCCGGCGTACTGCTTGCTCGCGGGTGTCGAGATCGCCCATCCGTTGTTCTGGCAGAAGAACACGATGGGTGCCGATGTCACCGCGGCCCAGTTCAGCGCCTCGTTGGCGTCCCCCTGGCTGGACGCGCCGTCACCGAAGTAGGTGAACACGACGCTGTCGGTGGCGTCGTACCGTACGCCCATCGCATAGCCGACCGCGTGCAGTGTCTGCGTCGCCAGCACGAGGCTGTACATGTGGAAGTGGTAGCGCTCGGGGTCCCATGAGCCATGGCTCGCGCCACGCCACTGTGAAAGCAGCTCCGCCGGTGAGATTCCGCGGCACAGGGCTGCCACGTGTTCGCGGTAGGACGGGAAGACGCGGTCGTCCGTCCGGAGGGCGCGGATCGACCCGGCTTGTGCCGCCTCCTGCCCGAGGGACATCAGCCAGAGCCCGAGCTCGCCCTGGCGTTGCAGGGAGTACGCCTCCTGGTCGAAGCGGCGCCCGAGCACCATGTCGCGGTACAGCGTACGTACCAGGTCATCGGTGACGTCGAGGATGCCCGCGGCCGCCTGTTCGTTCAGCGTCCCGGCGGGATCGACCAACTGCAGGACGTCATCGGCCGGGGCCATGCGGTTCCGGTTCGTACTCATGACGGCCCCCAGGTCCGCGCGCGGTCCACGGCGGTGTATCGCTTCCGGGGCGGGCACGAGATCCGCAGCGGCGGCGCCGTCACGAGCTCCCGGATGGTGAAGCCGGAGAGCGCTTTGACGAGGGCGTCGACACGGGCGGGCTCCGCCGCGGCGAAGACGGTGCAGCGCGTCCGTTCGGCTTCCACGATCTCGGCGGAGAACGCCCGCGCGATGGCGAGGGCTTCGGGGAGTCGGCCTTCGGGAAAGGCGACCGTCACAAATGCCCCACGCCGGTGGTGCGACCTGTCGTCGGAGAGACGGACGACCTTGACGACCTCGGGTGACCGGTTCAGGAACTTGACGAGCTGCTGCAACTTGATCTCGTCTGCCGTGTCCACCTCGATGGTGATCCTCCGCAGCCCGTCGACGGGCGCGGCGACGTCCATGGTGATCACGTCGAACTGGCGGTGCGCCAAGATCGATGCGACCCGGGCGACCGCCAAGGGCGCGGCGACGACATCGAGTTGCAGCACGGCACCACCGGGGTGCGGGCCTGGATTCACGGCTTCGGAGGGGGCAGCGCGGGTTGCTGATTGTGTCGCGGCTGACATGAGGGACACCGTGGCAAGGGCGCGATGGCGTCCACAACGAAAGTGCGCACAGCGATGCGAAGCACGCTCCTCCCGAGCAGTCCGTCCGGGGCGAAAGTGAGCGTTGCGGTAAGTGCTGCTTACACTTGGGGCATGTCGGCACCCGTACATCTCGACTCGGTCGATCTGCAGATCCTGGAGTTGCTGCGAGCCGACGGGCGGCGCACCGTGCGCGATATCGCACGTCTGGTGAAGCTTTCGCCGGCGCCGGTCCGCCGGCGCATCACACGCCTCGAGGAGTCGGGGGTCATCACCGGCTACACGATCACCACGGATCAGGCCAGGCTCGGTCAGGGCCTTCAGGCGGTCACCGAGCTGCGTTTCACGGGCGACACGGACATCCATGACATCGTGGAGTTCGCGTCGACCCTGCCCGAGGTCGACGAGGTGCTGACGCTCACCGGCGATGTGGACGCCCTGGTCAGGTTGCATGTGGACAACGTCGATGAGCTGCAGAAAGTGGTCAATCGTCTGCGTCGTAAGGGGGTCGGTGTGCTGCAGACGAAGACACTGATCGTCATCGCCTCCTGGCAGCGTGGAGCACCCGTGCCCTGAGGCCGCAGGGACTCAGCGGTGTATATGTGATCAGTCGGACCAGGAACAGCGGCCACGGTCGGAGGAGCGATGTCAGGTGCGTGTTGCGCCCCCGCCTCAGGGGGCGACCGGGACGACCGGGAGATGCCCGAGCCCTCCGCCGTTCGGCTCCAGGCCCCGGAGCGGGACCGGGCGCAGGGGCTGCGCGCCATGCTGCGCATCCCCGGAGGGACGTTTTCGATGGGGGGCGATGACGCCGACGCGTTTCCCGAGGACGGTGAGGGCCCGGTCCGGGCGGTGCGGCTGTCGCCGTTGCTCATCGACGCCACGGCCGTCACCAACAGGCAGTTCGCCGCCTTCGTGCGCGCCAGCGGCTATCGGACCGACGCCGAGCGCTACGGCTGGTCCTACGTGTTCTACGCGCTCGTCCACCCCGAGGCCCGGCACCTGGTGCGCGACAAGGTGGCGCAGGCGCCCTGGTGGCTCGCGGTGGAGGGGGCGTGCTGGCAGGCCCCGTACGGGCCGGGGTCGTCATGGACCGAGCTGTCGAACCACCCCGTCGTCCATGTCTCCTGGCGCGACGCGTCCGCGTATGCGGCCTGGGCGGGCAAGCGCCTGCCCACGGAGGCGGAGTGGGAGCGGGCGGCGCGTGGCGGTCTGGAGCGCTCCCGCTTCCCCTGGGGGGACGAACTGCTGCCCCGCGGGCAGCACCGCTGCAATATCTGGCAGGGGCGATTCCCGCAGGTCAACACGGGTGAGGACGGGTATCTGGGCACCGCGCCGGTCAAGACCTACCGGCCCAACAACTTCGGCCTGTACAACACCTCGGGCAATGTGTGGGAATGGTGCTCCGACTGGTGGAGCACCACATGGCATGCGGCCGACCGCCCGGAGACCCGCCAGAACCCGGCCGGGCCTCCTGCCGGGGAGGCAAAGGTGATCCGCGGCGGCTCGTATCTGTGCCATGCGTCGTACTGCAACCGCTACCGCGTCGCCGCGCGCACCTCCAACACACCGGACAGCAGCACCGGCCACATGGGGTTCCGTTGCGCGGCTGATCTGCGCCGGACGGGTCGGTAGCCGAACCGCCGCCGCAGCGGGCCGGCTGGGGTGGCGATGGTTGACACCGCAACAGGGGCGGGCGAAACTTACTGCCCAGACTACTGGTAAGACCAGTTAACCTGAGCCTCTCTTGGTCAAAGGAGCGTCCTGGATGACCATCGCCTCCCCGCATCCGCCGTCCGAGAGCGGCACTTTCCAAGGCAAGATCGGCACCACCTACGAGGAGTCGACTCCCTGGTGGCCGGAGCCACAGACGCTCCCCGAGGACACGCCGAATGTCGTGGTCATCGTGCTCGACGATGTCGGCTTCTCCGACCTGGGCTGTTTCGGCTCGGACATCGACACCCCGGCCATGGACGCCCTCGCCACCGACGGCCTTCGCTACGCGAACTTCCACACCACCACACTGTGTTCGCCCACCCGCGCCTCCCTGCTGACCGGCCGCAACCACCACTCCGTCGGCATGCGCATGCTGTCCAACTTCGACACCGGCTTCCCCAGCGGCCGCGGACGGATCACCAAGGCCGCCGCGACCCTGCCCGAGGTGCTGCGCGACAGCGGCTTCAACACCATGGCCGTGGGCAAGTGGCATCTGGCGCCGATGGAGCAGACCACCGCCTCCGGGCCGTACACCCAGTGGCCGCTGTCCCGCGGGTTCGAGCGCTACTACGGATTCCTGGAAGCCGAGACGGACAGCTTCTATCCGGAGCTGTTCTACGACAACCACGCCGTGGACCCGCCGAAGAGCCCGGAAGAGGGCTATCACCTCAGCGAGGACCTGGCCGACCGGGCGATCCAGTTCATTACGGACCAGACGTCGGTCACCCCGGACAAGCCCTTCTTCATGTACATGGCGTTCGGCGCGGCACACGCCCCGCACCAGGCTCCCCAGGAGTACCTGGAGAAGTACCGGGGCCGGTTCGACCACGGCTGGGACGCCGAGCGCGCCACCCGCCACGCCCGCCAGATCGAGCGGGGCATCCTGCCGCCCGGCACCGAACTGGCGCCGCGCAACCCAGGGGTCGTTCCCTTCGACGAGCTGTCGGACGACGAGAAGAAGCTGTCCGTACGCCTCCAGGAGGCCTACGCGGCGATGCTCGACCACACCGACCACCAGATCGGCCGGGTGATGGAGTTCCTGGAGCGGATAGGCCGGTTGGAGAACACCATCACCATCCTGCTCTCGGACAACGGGGCCAGTCAGGAAGGCGGGCAGAAGGGTTCGCTCAACCCCACCGCGTTCCAGAACGGCATCGCCGAGGACCTGGAGGAGATGGTCGCGCGGATCGATGACATCGGCACCACCCGCGCCCATGCCAACTACCCCTGGGGCTGGGCACAGGCAGGAAACACGCCGTTCAAGCGCTACAAGCAGAACACCCACGAAGGCGGCGTCCGCTGCCCGCTCATTGTGCGGTGGCCGCGGGGACTTCCGCGCACCGGAGAGATCAGGCAGCAGTTCCACCATGTCACGGACATCGTCCCGACCCTTTTCGAACTGCTGGGTGTGCAGTCCCCCTCGGTCTACAACGGCATTCCGCAACTGCCGATCCACGGTGTGAGCATGGCCTACACCTTCGGCTCGCCGACCGCACCGACACGCAAAGAAGCCCAGTACTTCGAGATGTTCGGACACCGCGCGATCTGGCACGACGGCTGGAAGGCCGTCTCCTTCCACCAGCGCGGTACGTCCTTCGACGCGGACCAGTGGGAGCTCTACCATCACGACACCGACTTCTCGGAGTGCGACGACCTGGCGCAGCAGCGGCCCGAGCAGCTGCAGAAGATGATTTCCCGCTTCTGGGTGGAGGCGGGAAAGTACGATGTGCTGCCCCTGGACGACCAAGGGTTCGCCTACCGGGCGAAGATTCCGCGCCCCGGCTCCCCGCGGATGCGCACCACCTTCACCTACTACCCCGGTATGGCCCATCTGCCCATCGCCGCGGTCCCACCGGTGATGAACCGCGGACACCGCATCACCGCGTTCGTCGACCGGGCCGCCGCGTCGGACGAGGGTGTCCTGGTGTCCCTGGGCAATATCAGCAGCGGATACGTCCTGTACGTCAAGGACAACCGGCTGATCTACGAGTACAACTTCCTCGGCACCCGGTACACGGTGACCTCCACGGAAGAACTCCCGCTCGGCCCGGCGGAGCTGACCTTCGAATTCGTCAAGACCGGTGATATGCGGGGCACCGGACATCTGTATGTGTCGGGAAGGCCGGTCGGCTCCGAGCCCATTCCGCGGGTGCTCCCGCACTTCCTGGGCTGGCAGGGCCTCGACATCGGCCGGGACACCCTGTCGCCCTCTTCTTCCAGCTACGAGGGCGAATTCGCGTTCACCGGAGGGTTCGAGAAGGTGGTGTTCACGGTCGCTCCGGACGAGGAGGACACGGAGCCCTTCGAGCGGATCGACTGACCCCCGCCGCCATACGACTGGGAGCGACGCGGAGCCCTTCGGGGCCCGCGTCGCTCCCAGTTGGTCAGCCGGTCAGGTGGGCGGTGTGAAGCGGCCGTCGATCGCCGTCCAGCCTCCGTCCACGAAGAGCTGGCTCCCCGTGACGAAGGACGACGCGTCCGACGCCAGGTAGACGACGGCGCCGGCCAGCTCGTCGGGCCGGGACCAGCGGCCCAGGGCGCTCTTGGTCGCGTAGGCCTCCGACCACTCAGGCACGGCCTTGATCTGCGTGGTCAGCGGGGTGTCCACGATGCCCGGGGCGATGGTGTTCACCCGTACGCCAGACGGGCCCAGTTCGGCCGCCGCGGTCCGTACCAGCTGGACCAGGCCCGCCTTCGTGGCCGCGTACACCCCCTGCCCCGGCTCGACGGCCACCGCGCGGATCGAGCTGAAGCCGATGATGCTTCCCCTGCCGCGTTCGGCCATGCCACGGCCGAACGCGCGCACCAGGTCGAAGGACGCGCGCAGATTGAGCGCCACGACCCGCTCGAATTCCTCCGCCGTGTAATCGAGCAGGCGCTTGCGCACGTTCGTCGCGGCGGTGAAAACAAGCACGTCGACGGGGCCGAGCTCCTCGGCGGCGCGCGCCACCGCCTCGCCGTCGAGCACATCGAGGGCGTACGGGACAAGGCCCGGCCCCATCGACGCCGACGCCGTGGCCGCCGTCAGATCACGGTCGGCGCACACCACCGAGGCGCCGTGCGCGGCCAGCGCCAGGGCGCTCTCGCGGCCGATCCCGCTGCCCGCGCCCACCACGACGGCCTTGCGGCCGTCGAGCCTGAACAGGCGGGAGTAGGCGTCCACCGCATCGGTGCGGTCCTTAGCTTGCATGGTCCTCACGGCTTCTGTGTCGTCGGAACTGTCGTCGGTGCTGTCGTCGGGCGGATCACTGCCATACGGGTGACGGTGAGCTCTTCGATGGCGAACCTCGGGCCCTCCCGTCCGGCCCCGGAGTCCTTCACGCCGCCGTACGGCATGACGTCGGAACGGAAACCGGGCACCTCGTTGACCACCACTCCGCCCACCTCCAGGCGGTCGAGAGCGGCGAACGCGGTGTCGAGGGCGCTGGTGTAGACGCTCGCGTGCAGTCCGTAGCGCGAGTCGTTGACCAGGTCGAAGGCAGTCTCCAGATCGGGGACGGACCGTACCGCGACCACGGGGCCGAAGACTTCCTCACCCCAGACCGGGAGGGCGCGGTCCACGTCGAGCAGCACGGTGGGCTCGATCACCCCGTCGATGACCTTGCCCCCGGCCACCAGCGACGCCCCCGCCGCCACCGCTTCGTCCAGCCATACGCGGACCCGCTCGGTCGACCGCTGGTCGATGAGTGCCGAAACCCTCGTGTCCGGATCGCGGGGATCGCCCACGACCACCTGGGCCACCCGCTCCGCCAGGCGGGCGAGGAACTCCTCGCGCACGGCGTCCACCACGATGACCCGCTGCACGCTGATGCACGCCTGGCCCGACGCGTAGTACCCGCCGCGCACCACCGCGTCGGCGGCGGCGTCGAGGTCGGCGTCGGCGGCGACCACCAGGGCGGCGTTGGAGCCGAGTTCGAGCAGCACCTTGGTGGGGGCCGCGTCCCGGGCTATCCGGTGGCCCACGGCGGCGGAGCCGGTGAAGGACACCGCCCCGATCCGGCGGTCGGTGGTCAGCGCCACGCCCACCTCGGGGCCACCGGTCACCAGTTGCACCGCGGCCTGCGGCGCACCGGCGGCGCGCAGGGCCTCGCGGAGGAGGTGCACCAGCCACAGGGTGGCCAGCGGCGTCTGCGGGGCGGGCTTGACGACGACCGGGCAGCCGGCGGCCAGCGACGGCGCGACCTTGTGCGCGGCGAGCAGCAGCGGGTAGTTGAAGCCCGCGATGCCCACCACCACGCCGATCGGCTTACGGGTCCAGAAGCCGAGCAGCCCCTCCCCCGTCGGCAGCAGGTCCAGCGGCACCGTCTCGCCGTGCAGCCGGGCCACTTCCTCGGCCGCCGTCAGCAGGGTCAGCAGGGTGCGGTCCACCTCGACACGGCAGTCGACCAGCGGTTTGCCGGTCTCCAGGACCAGGAGCCGTTCGAAGTCCGCGCGCCTGGAGGTGATCGCCCCGTGCGTGCCGAGCAACGCCGCCCTGCGGGTGTGCGAGGGGAGCCGGCCGACCTGTTCGCGGACCGCGACGGCCGCGTCCACCGCGCGGCGCGCGAGGTCGGTGTCCCCGACCGGGGCCCGTGCGACGAGCGTCCCGTCGTAGGGGAAGCGGACATCCTCCGCGGCGGGTGCCGCCACCCAGTGGTCGCCGATGGGCAACCCCGTCGGGAACTGGTGGAACTCCAACACCTGGTCGCTTTCGCCACCGGCGGGTTCGACGTGGGTAGTCACGGTCAGTACTCCCGGTTGAGGTCGGCCGCCGACACTCCGGACAGTGCCTTGCCCAGAGTCGGTACGGCGGCGATCAGCCTGCGTGTGTAGGAATGCTGCGGATCCTCGTACACCTGCTCCGTGGGCCCGGTCTCCACGATCTGTCCGCCGTTCATGACCGCGACCCGGTCGCACACATGGCGGACCACGGACAGATCGTGGGAGACGAAGACCAGCGTGAGGGACAGCTCCTCGACGAGGTCGGCGATGAGGTTGAGCACTTGGGCCCGTACGGACACATCCAGGGCGCTCACCGGCTCGTCGGCCACGATGATCTTCGGGCGGGGGGCGAGGGCGCGCGCGATCGAGATGCGCTGCCGCTGGCCGCCGGAGAACTGGTGCGGATACCGGTCCGCCGCGTCGGCCCGCAGGCCGACGGCCTCGAGCAACTCGGCCACCCGCTCCCGGCGGTTCGGGTGCCCCTGTGCGACCAGCGGCTCGGCCACGATGTCACCGACACGCATCCGCGGGTCCAGCGAACTCATCGGGTCCTGGAACACGAGTTGCAGCCGTTCGCGGACGAACCCGAGCTGTCTTTCCCTGAGCCCGGTGATGTCGCGGCCGTCGATCGCGACGCTACCGCTGGTGGGGCGGTCGAGCCCGGCCAGAATCCGCAGCAGGGTCGACTTGCCGCACCCCGACTCCCCCACGATGCCGAACCGCTGCCCCTGGGGGACGGTGAAGCTGACACCGCGCAGGGCGTGCACCGGCGGGCTGGGGTGGCGCAGCGAGGTACGAGGGCGGTGGTAGACGCGTGTGATGTCGCGGACGCTGATGGCGGTCGGCTGCTCAGCCACGGCCGGCCTCCTGGTTCATCGGTGTGCCCTTCACCTGTGCGCCACTTTCGGCTGCCGGACTCGTAGCCGCAGTTGCCGGGCTCTCGGATGCCGGGTGGAAGCAGGCGTAGCCGGAGTCCGGCCCGGTCGGGACCCATTCCGGCCTGGTGGCGCACACCTCGGTCGCATGGGCGCATCTGTTTCTGAAGACACATCCGGCGGGGAACTGGCCCGCCGGCGGCACCGATCCGGGGATCGTGGCCAGCCGGCCGCGGTCGTCGACCACGGTCAGATCCGATGCGCCGATCAGGCCCTGGGTGTAGCGGTGCCGAGGGCGGGTGAACACCTCCTGGACCGGTCCGGACTCGACCAGCCGCCCGCCGTACATGACCATGACCCGCTCGCAGGCGGTGGCCACCACGGCCAGGTCGTGGGTGATGAACAGCATGGCCGACCTGCGGTCCTGGACACCTCGCACGATCAGGTCGAGCACCCGCGCCTGCACCGTGACATCGAGCGCGGTGGTGGGTTCGTCGCAGACCAGGAGCGCGGGGTCGTTCGCGAGGGCGATGGCCAGCACCACCCGCTGCCGCTGGCCTCCGGAGAACTGGTGCGGGTAGGCCTGCGCGGCGGCGGCGGGGTCGGGGAGCCCCACCTGGGCCAGCAGTTCCACGGCGGCGGCTCGCGCGGAGGCCCGGTCGGGCCTGGTCCGGTGGATCAGCAGCACCTCGGCGATCTGCCGCCCGACCCGCATCGTGGGGTTCAGAGCGGTCATGGGCTCCTGGAAGACCATGGCGATCTCCTTGCCCCGCACCCGGGACATCCGCGCCTCGTCGGCACCGACCAGGTCGTGGTCGACTCCGGCGAGCCGCACCGAACCCGTGGCCCGGAGCCCTTCGGGGAGCAGGCCCATGACGCTCAGCGCGGTCAGCGACTTGCCCGACCCCGACTCGCCGATCAGGCCGACCCGCTCGCCGGCCCGGATGGTGAAGTCGACATCTTCGACGAGCTTGCGGCCGCCCACCATTACGTCGAGGTTCCGCACGGCCAATACATCCTTGGTCATCGGCGGTCCTCCAGCTTGGGGTCGAAACGGTCGCGCAGGCCGTCACCGAGCAGGTTGAATCCGAGCACCGCCACCGCGATCGCGATGCCCGGGAACACGGCGAGCCGGGGGGCGGACGACAGCATCTCCTGGCTCTCCTGCAGCATCCGGCCCCAGGACGGGGTGGGGGGCGGGGTGCCGAAGCCCAGGAAGGACAGTGCGGCCTCGGCGAGTACGGCGATGGCGAAGCCGACCGACGCCTGCACGATGACGAGACTGCTGACATTGGGCAGAACATGCCGCACGGCGATCGCGAACGGGCCGCGGCCCGCCGCACGCGCGGCGGTGACGTACTCGGTCTTCATGACCTGCAGCGTGCCGCCGCGGATCAGCCGGGCGAAATTGGGGATGGACGCGATGCCGATGGCGACCATCGCGACCAGCGTGCTGGCGCCGTACACGGCGGCGAACATGATGGCCAGCAGGAGCGCCGGGAAGGCGAGCAGCAGGTCGTTGGCGCGCATCAGCAGCTCGCCGAGCCAGCGGGGCGCCATTCCGGCGGCGATGCCGAGGGGCACCCCGACCAGGGCGGCGACCCCCACCGCCACAAAGCCGACGAACAGCGTGGTGCGCGAGCCCACCAGGATCTGGCTGAACACATCACGGCCGAATTTGTCCGTGCCGAACCAGTACTCCAGCGACGGCTTCTCCAGCCGCGCCGAGGCGTTCACCAGGGTCGGGTCGTGCGGCGTCCATACGAAGGACAGCAGCGCCATGCCGAACACGACCGCGACGATGAGACCGCCCACCAGCAGGCTGCCCGTCACCGGGCGGCGCCGACGGCGGACGTCGGGCACAGCGGACGCGGCAGCCTTGATGTCCGGAGCGGACTTGGTGTCCGGAGCGCTCATGACGCACCCGCCCCCCTGAGCCGCGGGTCGATCACCAGATACATGATGTCCACCAGGAAGTTCACCAGCAGCACCGCCATTGCGATGATCATGACCACGTCCTGCACCATGATGAGGTCCCGGTTGGAGACGCTGTCCAGCAGCAGGCTCCCGAGCCCGGGGATGACGAAGACCCGTTCAATGACGACGGCGCCCACCAGCAGCGTGGCGAGATGCAACGCCAGGACGGTGACCACGGGCACCGCCGCGTTCCGCAGGCCGTGCCGCAGCAGCGCCCGCGTCGGGCGGAGTCCCTTGGCACGGGCGGTGCGCAGATAGTCCTCCCGGAGGACATCGAGCACGGCGCTGCGGACATAGCGGGTGAGCATGGCCCCCTGCACCAGTCCGAGGGACAGCGCGGGCAGCACCAGTTGCTTGAGGAACATGACCGGATCCTGCGCCGGGGGTGTCCAGCCGTTCGCCGGCAGCCACCCGAGCCCCACCGCGAACACGGTGACCAGGAGGATGCCCGCGAGGAAGGCCGGGACGGCCACGCCGACCTGGGACAGGGCCGAGAGAATGAGCCCGGACGGCTTGCGGTGCCGCACCGCCATGAGCGTGCCCATGGGGATCGCCAGGATGCAGGCGAGCGTCATCCCGGCGCCGACGAGCCACATGGTGACCTGGAGGCGGTCGGCGATCTGCGGGCCGATCGCCGTCTGTGAGATATAGGAGTTGCCCGGGTCGAAGGTCACCAGTCCCTTGACCCAGCTGAAGTACTGGACCACGAGCGGCCGGTCGAGCCCGAACTGCTCGCGCAGTTGCGCCACCGCCGAGTCCGACGCGCTGACACCGAGGGCGACGCGGGCCGGGTCCCCTGGCAGCACCGCCATGAACGCGAACACCAATACGGAGCTCACGACAAGGCTGGCCAGGAGGATCCCGATCCGCTGCGCCAGACGGACGATCATCGGTTGAGTCCGCCTTTCACGACCTGCCCTTTCACGACCGGCCCAGGCCGGTGAGATCCAGCGACTCGGAGACGTTGTCCACGGGCAGGCCGGTGATGTCCTTGTCCGCCACCATCAGGTTCGGCAGCAGGAACAGCCAGTCGGCCGCGGCGTCCTTGGACAGCAGCCGGGCGGCCGCCCGCATGGCGGTGATCTGCTCCTTCTGGGTGCCCCGGTCCGCCTTCTTCAGCAACGCGCGGAATTCGGGGTTGTCGTAGTGGGTGTAGTAGCTCTTGTCCCCGAACACCGTCTGCATATCGCGGGGTTCCAGGTGACTGATGATGGACATGTCGTAGTCACCGTTCTTGAACACGGTGCTCAGCCAGGCGGCGGGGAACTCCAGCTGATCGAGCTTGACCTTGAACCCGGCCTGTTCGAGCTGGCTCTTGACCACGGTGCCGCACGCGGTGGCATAGGGCAGCGTCGGAATCCGCAGCCGCAGCGTACTGCCGGCCTCACCGGACTCCTTGAGGAGCTTCTTCGCCTTGTCGCGGTCGTACGGATACTGGTTCGAGAGGTCCTGGTACCACGGGTCGGTCGGCGGGACCATGCTGCCGATGAGCTTGCCGCGCCCCGCCCAGCAGGTGTCCAGCAGGGCCTTGTGGTCGATGGCGTAACGGACTGCCTGGCGGGCCTTCAGATTCTTCAGCGGGCCCGAGCCGTTGTTGAAGGAGAGGAGCACCTCGCCGTTGGTCGTGCCCTCGATGACCTTGTACGTCGAGTTGTTCGCGAACCGGTCCAGGGAATCCGGGGTCTGCATCGTGCCGATCACGTTGATGGTGCCCGTGAGCAGCGCGTTGTTCATGGCCGTCGGGTCCTTGAAGTACTTGAGGGTGACCGACGCGAAATGCGGTTCGCTCCCCCAGTAGCCATCACGGCGGGCCAGTGTGATCGAGTCGCCGCGGGTCCACTTCTTGACCTCGTACGGGCCGGTGCCCACCGGCGCGGTGGCCAGCTTGCTCACGCCGGTCCGGCTGAACATCACGCCGACGCGGGTGGTCATCCGGTACAGCCAGTCGTTGCTCGGCTCCTTCAGGGTGACCTTGAGTTCGGTCGGTGACACCGCCTGCACCGTGTCGACGACGTCCATCTGGGCCTTCTGCGCGATCGTCCAGTCGGACTTGACGCGTTCGATGGAGAACTTCGCGTCCTCGGCGGTGAACGGTGCGCCACTGCTGAACTTGGCGTCCTTCACCAACTGGAACGTGTACGTCTTACGGTCCTTGGACAGGCTCCACGACTTGGCCAGTTGGGGCTGGATCTTCCCCGACTGGTCCACCTTCACCAGGTTCTCGTAGACGTTGTAGAGCAGCGCCTGAGGAATGGCGGCACCCGCGGTCTTGGTGATGTCGAGGTTGGCCGGCTCGGCGTTGAGGCCGATCTTCAGGGCGTCGTCGGTCTTCCCGGACCTGCCGCCGCCTCCGTCCGTCGTGGACCCTGCCGAGCAGGCTGCCAGCAGTAGGGATGCGAGCGTGGCCGCGACCACCCCGGTGTGTCGCGTCAGCTGCTTGTTGTCTCTCATAGGTGCTACCCCTGGCTTTCCATGGTGTGCAGGACGGCGGATGACACATCCGCTGTGGTGGCGTTTCCGCCGAGGTCGGCCGTGCGGTGCCGGGCATCTCGCAAGGTGCCCGCCACCGCGTCACGGATGCGGCGAGCCGCGCCGGTGTGTCCCAGGTCGTCGAGCAGCAGCGCCCCGGAGAGCATGCATGCCACCGGATTCGCCACGCCCTTCCCGGCGATGTCGGGTGCGGAGCCGTGGACGGGTTCGTAGACACCCGGCACATCGGCGCCCGGAAGGACGTTGGCGCTGGGCGCCATGCCCATACCACCGGCGAGCACCGCGGCGAGGTCGGACAGGATGTCGCCGAACAGGTTGCTGGTGAGCAGGACGTCGAGGGAGCGCGGAGCCTGGATCATACGGGCGGCCATGGCGTCGACCAACACGGTTTCCAGCCGGACCGCCGGGTACTGCTCGCCGACCTCGCGCACCACCCGGTCCCACAGCGGATAGCCGTAGCGCATCGCGTTGGACTTGGTCACCAGACACAGCCGCCCCGACCGCCGGCCGGCCAGGGCGAAGGCATGGTGCGCCGCCCGCTCGATGACGCGACGGGAGTGCACTGCGATCTCGATGCCGAGATCGTGTCCGCTGCCGGCGTGCGCCACCCCGCCGGCGCCGACATACTCGCCCTCGGTGTTCTCGCGGACGATCACCAGGTCCACGCCATCGGTGTCGCGCACCTTGGTGGGGACGCCGGGGAACGCGCGCACCGGGCGGATGTTCACCGCGAGGTCGAGCTGCTGCCGCAGGCCGATGATCAGGCCCCAGACCAGTTCGTGATCGGGCACATCGGGGCGTCCGACGGCGCCGAACAGCACGGCGTCCGTCTGCTTGACGAGGTCGGCCGCATCGGCCGGCATCGCCGCGCCCTGCCGGAGGAACCGCTCGCCTCCCCAGTCGAACGAGGTCACGTCGAGCCGGTGGCCGTCGGCCTCCAGCGCGGCCCGGAGCACGGGCACCGTTGCCGCGACGACCTCGGGGCCGATTCCGTCACCCGGTATGACGGCGAGCCGCACGACCTTGGTCTCCCTCGTCATCAACGCCACCTTCCCCTCTCACTGGCCTGACCAGTAAGCTCACTTGCCAGGTACCGTGACGACTGAGGCTGTACTTGTCAAGGGTTCGTATGCGACGGGTATCGCGAGGGGGCACCGCCCAGCGGCAGCTGGGGGATAGGGAGAGTGCAAGTGCTCACCGAACAGGGCCTGGCCGCCATGCCGGCCGTCGAGATGGTGGCCGGATTCGCCGACCGCACGCTGTCGCCCGTGGAGGTCCACGACGCCGTCCAGGCGGTGATCGAGGCGCGCGAGAGTGTGCTCAACGCGTTCTGGGTGCGGGATCCGGACGACTCCCGCAAAGCGGCCCTGGCCAGCGAGGCGCGCTGGGCGGCGGGTGAACCGCTCGGGCCCATCGACGGCGTGCCCGTGACGCTGAAGGAGAACGTCGCCCGCAGAGGCGTCCCCATGCCCTCGGGCAACGCGGGGACCGAGCCGGTCGTCCCCGAGACGGACGCGCCCATCACCGCCCGGGTCGTCGAATCCGGTGGGGTGGTCCTCGGGTCGACCGTGATGCCGGACTGGGGCATGCTCTCCTCGGGAGTCTCCAGCCGGCACGGCATCACCCGCAGCCCCTGGAACCCCGCCTGGACCACGGGCGGTTCCAGCTCCGGCGCGGGGGCCGCGGCCGCCGGGGGCTACGGTCCGCTCCACGTCGGCACCGACATCGGGGGGTCGATCCGGCTGCCGGGCACCTGGCTGGGGCTCGCCACGCTCAAGCCCAGCTACGGGAGGATCCCGCTGGACGCTCCGTACCTGGGGCGCGCCGCCGGCCCCATGGCGCGCACCGTGGCGGACGCGGCCCTGTTCATGAGTGTCCTGAGCCGGCCGGATCCCCGGGACTGGTCGAGTCTGCCGCCGCAGGACATCGACTGGTCGGCGCCGGCCGGCGAGGTGCGCGGACTGCGGGTGGGGGTGCATCTGGACGCCGGCTGCGGGGAGCCCTGCGACACCGAGATCCGTGACGCGGTGAACCGCGCCGCCGCGCTCTTCGAGGCGGCGGGAGCCGTCGTGGAGCCGGTGGAACCGTTCATGGGCCAGGACCTCCTCGACGATCTGGATCTGTTCTGGCGGGTGCGCTCCTGGAACGACTTCCGCGCACTGCCGGCAGACGCCAAGCTGCGCGTCCACCCCAGCATCATCCGCTGGGTCCAGGGGGGCGCGGATGTGCCGGGCACCCGGGTGCTCCAGTGCTACCAGCAGATCATGCGCATCCAGGAGCGGACCGTGGCGGCGACGCTCCCGTACGATCTGGTGCTTTCGCCGGTGGCGCCGGTGGCGGCGTTCCCCGCCGAGCAGCCGATGCCGTTCCTGGAAGACGCGAAGACCATGGCCCACATCGGCTTCACCGCGCCGTACAACATGTCCGGCCAGCCCGCGGCGACCGTCAACTGCGGTCTGACGGCGGACGGTCGGCCCATCGGCGTGCAGCTCGCGGGCCGCCGCTTCGACGATCTCGGTGTCCTGCGGGCGGCGGCGTGGTACGAACGGAACCGGCCTGCCGAGGCGGTCCCGCACTGGCCGGACAGCGCCCCCGGGGCGCCCACCGGCGAGAAGGCGCCTACCGGGGAAAACACGACAACGCTCGAAGGGGAGACGCCGTGAGTGACGGGGCACAGTTCCAGCAGGTCGCGCCGGTACGGCTCTACCAGCGGATCGTCGAGCAGATCGAGCAGGCGATCACGCGCGGGGACCTCAAGCCCGGTCAGCGCCTGCCGAGCGAACGAGAGCTGGTGACGCAGTTCGGGGCGAGCCGGCCCACCGTACGCGAGGCTCTGCGCGTACTGGAGAGCAACGGCCTGATCCGCTCGCGCCCGGGTGACCCGAACGGCCCGGAGATCCTGCCGTTCTCCTCGGCGGGCCTGACCAAGGAGATGACCCGGCTCGTCCAGTTCGACAATGTGTCGATGGCCGAGTTGATCTCGTTCCGCATGATCCTCGACGGCTCGGCGAGCATGCTGGCGGCCCGGCTGCGGTCCGAGGAGGAGCTGTCCGCCATGGAGCGGACGATCGCCGTCATGTCGGACGCGATCGAGAGGGGGTACGACGAGTTCAGCAAGGCGGACGTCGCGTTCCATGAGGCGGTGGCCGTGGCCAGCCGCAACTCCCTCATCGAGGTCTGCAACCAGGTGGTCCGGGGCGCCGTCCTCTCGCTGATCTCGGACAAGGTCGCCCATGCGGACAACCGCAAGGCGCTCATGCGCGAATCGCTCCAGCACCACCAGGAGGTGCTGGAGGCGATCCGGGCACGGGACGGCGCGGCGGCGGCGCGCATCTCGCGGCGCAAACTCCTCGACTACTACGCCGGCTACGTCCCCGAGAGCGAGCAGGGGCCGCTGCTCGCCCTCGTGGACGGCGAGGAGGCCTGAACCTCCACCGTGACCGTGGTCAGACGTTGCGCCGGTACTGGCCGCCGACCTCGAAGAACGCCTCGGTGATCTGCTGGAGCGAGCAGACCCGGGCGGCGTCCATGAGGACGGCGAAGACGTTGCGGCCGCTCACCGCCGCGTCCTTGAGGGCCACCAGGGCGGCGTGGGCCTGGTCGCGGTGGCGGGCCTGGAAGTCGCCCACGCGCTCCAGCTGGGACTCCTTCTCCTTCTCGGTGGCGCGCGCCAGCTCGATGGTGCCGGGCTCGGCGGTGTCCGCATGCGGATTGCGGAACGTGTTGACTCCGATGATCGGCAGGGTGCCGTCGTGTTTGCGCTGCTCGTACAGCATCGACTCGTCCTGGATCCGGCCGCGCTGGTAGCCGGTCTCCATGGCGCCGAGCACACCGCCGCGCTCGCTGATCCGCTCGAACTCGGCGAGCACGGCGGCCTCGACCAGGTCGGTGAGTTCATCGATGATGAACGAGCCCTGCAAGGGGTTCTCGTTCATCGCCAGGCCCCATTCCCGGTTGATGATCAGCTGGATGGCCAGGGCCCGGCGGACCGACTCCTCGGTGGGGGTGGTCACCGCCTCGTCATAGGCGTTGGTGTGCAGGCTGTTGCAGTTGTCGTAGATGGCGATGAGCGCCTGCAGGGTGGTGCGGATGTCGTTGAAG